>NZ_JBARMD010000305.1:0-1711 GCF_049802275.1 Occallatibacter sp.
CTTCCCTTCTGTTCGAATGGAGCCCTCGAATCGGATTTATCCTCCAGAATCCGCGCATCCCGAATGTCTCGCACCGCACGTACTGATCATTTGCAGGGGCCGTCAGACTTAGTTTTTTGAATTGGTACCGTATGACAAACCGAGTACAGGATGATCAGTCAACGGGAGCGTAATAGCCGCGCCTCCAAGAGGCCCGCAATCTTGAAGATGATCCTTTAAGTTGTACAACCTTGACGTTAACCTTGTGGTACTTTCCATCCAATCGCGGTTTGGCAGGGGTGTATCCCAACACGTACTGAGTACGTAGCGCGTTACCCATTTTGGCGGCGACGTCGGGCAACTCACTCAGATCTTTGATTTCGAACAACTCTCCTCCACTTTGTTTAGCGACTTCGCGAAGCAGCCCCGGACCAGCCTCTTCCTCGTGCGTTTGCGAGCGCAGATCCCAAGGGTCGAAGATACCCAGAGCATAGATCAGGACATCGGATTCGCGCACCAGGCTCTTGATTTCACTGATGGTGCGCCGGCTACAATTGTCTCCACCGTCCGAGACGATCACCACAGCCTTCCTGATATTGTGGGCGTGTCGAAGCTGATGTATGGAGAGATCGATGGCGTCCAACAGCGCTGTTCTACCGCGAGGTTGAATAAGTGTCAGGTGCCTTTGTACCTCCTCTACCTCTTTCGTGAAGCCGAGGAGGAGATTAACCTCATCACTGAACTGAATCAAAACGAACTCGTCCGCGGGGTTAGCGGTTTTCAGGAAGACTGAAACGGCTTCGCGCGCTTCGCGCATTTTGTCCGCCATACTGGCGCTGGCGTCAAAGAGAAACACAACTGAGATCGGTCCATCTTCCATCGAGAAGTGGGTAATGATCTGCTCCACCCTGTCGTCATACAGGTGGAAAGAATTCTGGTCCAGGCCGACCACAGATTTCTCGTTGCGATCAACCACCGAAACGGGAATGAGGACAAGATTGGAATTCACGCGAATCGAGGGTGAACCGTCCGGATTTCCTCGCGGTGCCAGGGAAATGTTGACGCTTTGAGCTCTCGCGAAATCGAGAATTGCCACTAAAGTACAAACAAGTAGAACCGAAACGTGATTTCGCCGTGCCATAATGAAACCAGATGCATCCGCCGGGGATATCGCTGCATGTTTTCAACTGACCGAAAAAGGTTGAGGCGTTAAGCTGAGCCTCACAGCTCTCTTCTGTTCATCCGTGCGGACTGAGATGAATCGCGAGCTCCGCTGCGGTGTATTCTTATCCCGAAGTGATTTATGAGCTGCGACAGTCTGGATAACTGCTGATCACTCCGGCCCTGTGAATCACAGGGGAACTGGGACTGCTGTGCGCAACGCGGGTCGACGGTAGTTCTTGCGAACATCTCTGTTGGTTCTGTCCAAACCCGACCCGATCTGCGTCGAATCAAGTAAGGGTATCGCCCTTCACCAGTAACCCCAGGATGGTGAGCGTGAAGCGCTTATCCTGGGATCCTGCCCCGTCCTCGTTCTAGAACAGTCCGCGCGATTGGAGGCAAGAAGATGGCATTGGAGAAGCTCACACACTCAAGAGGTGGAGAAACGTTGGACTTTGGTCCCCGGGACCGAGAGCCCGGCGCGGCCAGGCGCTCGCAACTCAGCCTTTAGAAGCGTGAGGCGTTTCCGTGAACATGGTAACCGGTGCGGGTTCGGATTCGGTATTTCTTC
>NZ_JBARMD010000306.1:0-1736 GCF_049802275.1 Occallatibacter sp.
TTAAGGCGGCGATGGAGCCGATGCAAGCGCCGTTGTGGCGGGAACTGATTGGGCGTCTCGACACGCTGGAAGATGTGACGGCGCGAATTGCGACTACGCTGGTTGCGGAGCCTCCGTTGACGATGGCGGATGGAGGTGCAGTTGCGGCTGGTGTGGACTCCGAACTGGATGAACTGCGAGGGACATCGAGCACGGGGCGGCAGTCGATTGCAGCGATCGAGGAGCGGGAGCGGACGCGGACAGGGATTGGTTCGCTGAAGGTGCGCTACAACTCCGTGTTCGGGTATTACATCGAGATCACAAAATCGAACCTCGCGATGGCTCCGGCAGACTATGAGCGCAAGCAGACCCTGGTAAACGCCGAGCGATTTACGACACCGGAGTTGAAGGAGTACGAGGTCAAGATTCTCACCGCGCATGATCGCTGCATCGAGATCGAGAAGCGGATCTTTGCGGATCTTCGAGCGAAGGTGCTGCAAGCGGCTGGGAGAATTCGGCGGACGTCGGCAGCAGTGGCGGAGGCGGACCTGCTGACGAACTTTGCGCACCTAGCGGCACTGCGGCGGTACGTGCGGCCGGTTTTGGCGGAGGAACCGGTGCTCGAAGCAGTAGCGGCGCGCCATCCGGTGATTGAGCAGTGGATGGAGGAAACACGCGACGGGAGGTTCATCGCGAACGATCTGTATATCAACTCCAGCGAGTTAGGGCCAAGTCTTCTGCTGATCACCGGCCCCAACATGGGCGGCAAAAGCACCTACCTGCGCCAGGCGGCGATGCTGGTGCTGATGGCGCAGATGGGGGGTTTTGTTCCGGCGCAGAGTTTGCGGTTGGGATTGGTCGATCGCATCTACACGCGTATCGGAGCCAGCGATAATGTAGCGCGCGGGCGCTCCACCTTTATGGTGGAGATGACGGAGACGGCGACGATCCTGAATACGGCGACGAAGCGGTCGCTGATTCTGCTCGACGAGATGGGACGCGGGACGGCAACGTTCGATGGGCTCTCGCTGGCGTGGGCCACGGTTGAGTATCTGCATGCGGAGACGGGCGCGCGCACGCTTTTTGCAACGCACTATCACGAGTTGACGATGCTGGCGGAGAAGTTGCCGCGGGTGCGCAACCTGCGTGTCGGCGTGAAAGAAGGCGCGGGCGGAATTGTTTTTCTGCACACGATTGAGCCGGGAGCTGCGAGCAAGAGTTACGGTATTGAGGTAGCAAAGTTGGCCGGATTGCCTGCGGTGGTGATCGATCGGGCCAAACACGTATTAAGACAACATGAGAAACAGGAGCGGCAGAGTGTTCAGGTAGAGACAGCTCCGGAACCAATGCAGATGACGATTTTTACGCCGTTGTCGCAACGCATCGTGGATCGCATTGAGGCTGTCGATGTGAATGCGTTGACGCCGCTGCAGGCTTTGAATCTGCTGGAGGAGTTGCAGCAGGAGCTCAAGGAGAAATCATGAGTGCGACGGTGCGACACGCGGCTGGAAGTCTGCTGGTGGTGGGACTGGGGGGAACAGAGCTGACGGGCCTCGAACGCGCCTGGCTGCGGCTGGTGCGTCCGGGCGGCATCATTCTGTTCAAGCGCAACGTAACCGATGCACAGCAGACACGAGACCTGCTCGAAGAGGCCACCGGATTTTGTTGCGCGAAAGCCGCGCGCTGCGTGGATGTGGAAGGCGGGACGGTGAACCGCCTGCGCGATGCGCTCGCTCCGATCGCGTCGGCGCAGGCGG
>NZ_JBARMD010000307.1:0-10814 GCF_049802275.1 Occallatibacter sp.
GATCGAAAGCCGAGAAGAACGATAACGGCGCCAGCACATAGCTTGCCCACGGAATCCCGGTCACTTCCGCCACGATCGGCCCGGCGTAATTCAACTCGCCCAGCAGCAGCAGATCGGCGCGCACCGGTTTCGTCGCTGCCTCCAGCAAATCGTCATACGTCTGCCGCAGCGAAGGGAACAGAAAATCGCGCAGCCCGTGCTCGGTGCCATGCTTGATGTCGTAGACCATCTCGACAAGCACGTTGTTGGTGGGGTCGATATCCGGCCGGATCGCGTGAAATTCCAACCCCAACGGTTCAAGCCTCGTCCGATATACATTCGGCAAAGCCATCACCGCCGAGTGCCCGCGGCGCTTCAGTTCCAGCGCAAGCGCGACCAGCGGATTGATATCGCCAAGCGTGCCGATGTTCGAGAGAACAATGCGCAAAGTGGTGTCCGCAACCAGGAATGGGAATGCAACGATAAGAGTAAAGCATTGACCGACCTGATGCCCTTCCCGAAAGCGCCTGCCGCACCGCAGGTGCCTTCAGACTCGTTTAATCTTGCTACAACATAATGAATGAGGAGAATTCGGCGCCATGCGCGTCCTGCTGGTGGAAGACGAAGTCCGGCTTGCCGACAACCTTGCTGCCGCCCTGCGCGACGGCCCCGGCCTTGCCGTGGACTGGGCCGCCGATGGCGAAGCCGGCGACGACGCGGCGCGGAATCTCTGCTACGACCTTGTCATCCTCGACCTGATGCTCCCCAAGCTCGACGGCCACGGCGTTCTGCGCCGCATGCGCGCCCGCAAAGATGCAACCCCGGTCCTCATCCTCACGGCCAAAGAAGGCAAGGACGCCATCATCCAGCTGCTGAACGCCGGCGCCGACGACTACCTGGCCAAGCCCTTCGACCTGGGCGAACTCCTTGCAAGGGTGAAAGCCCTGATCCGGCGCGGCAAAGGCGCAGCCCACCCCACACTCAACGCGCTCGACGTCGAACTCAATACGCTGGAGCAGACGGTGCGCCGCGCCGGGGCCCTCGTCGATCTCTCGCCCACCGAATACCACATCCTTGAATACATGCTGCATCATCCGCGCAAGGTCGTCAGCAAGCAGGAATTGCTCGAACACCTCTACGACTACAACTGGGAACATCACTCCAACGTGATCGAAGCGCACGTCTCCAACCTGCGCAAAAAGCTCGACGCCGCCGTTCCCGATGCCGAACCAATCATCGAGACGCTGCGCGGACGCGGCTATCGCCTCTCGCTCGAGCCCACCGCATGACACGACGCAGCAGCATCGCCTTCCGCCTCATCGCCGCCGTACTGCTGGTGGAGCTGGCCTCGGCCGCGCTGGTCATCCTGCTCGCCTTGGGATACGAGCGTCACAGCCACTTCCGCTCGTTCGACGTAATGCTCCACGGCCGCGCCGATTCTGTGCTTGGCGCCGTGCAGGACGCCGAAGATGTGGGCGACAACGTAATGCTCGACCTCGCCGACCTGCATGTGCCGCCCGACGACGTTTACGAAGTGTGGGATGGTCGCGGCGAGTTGCTGGGCCGCTCCGCAAATTGGCAGGGCAGCGCTGGAATGCGCGTCCCCGACCACAATGGCATGTTCCGCGCAGAAATCCGCAACCATGATTACCGGCTGCTCTTCATCCGCGGCACACGCATCGTCGATCCGGGCGAGCCCGGCGGCGGACATCTTCGTTACGTCACCATCCTCTACGGCGCACCCACTGCGCACGTGTGGAACGCAATCTATGGAGCGGTCGAATTCTACGCGGCGGCCATGTTGCTGCTGGTGCTGATCACTGGACCGCTGATTGCCTGGGTGCTGCATCGCGGACTCGAGCCCTTGCGCCAGCTTGCATCGCTGGCGGGCCGCGTCTCTGCCGAATCGTGGGAGTTCTCCCCGCCTGCCTCAGCCCGCGAAACCGCCGAGCTTGCGCCGCTCACACAGGCACTCGAAAACGCACTTCAGCGGCTGGAGCGCTCGTTCACGCAGCAACGCACCTTCGTCTCCGACGCCGCACACGAACTCAAGACTGCCGTCGCCGTCGTCAAATCGTCGCTGCAACTGGTGGGCATGCGCCAGCGCACACCAGAGGAGTATCATGCAGGCAACGAGCGCGCGCTCGCCGACACCGCGCGCATTGAGGAACTTGTGGCGAAGATGCTGACCCTGGCTCGCGTGGAAAGCAATGCGGCTGAAGGGACCGCCGGCGAAAGCTGTGATCTGAACCAGTGCGTAGCTCAGACCGTCGCCGATCTTGAGACCTTCGCCCTCGGGCGTCAGGTAGAGCTGGCCGTACGCAACCGGCCTCCAGAAACCTGCACCATTCCACTCAGCGCAGAAGACTGCAAACTCGTCCTCTCAAACCTGCTGATGAACGCAATCCAGCACAGCCCTGCGCATTCACAGGTTGAGCTGCGCGTCTCCGCGGTAAACGGCGCCGTCGAAATCATCGTTCAGGATCACGGCGACGGCATCGATCCAGCCGCTCTGCCCCACGTTTTTGATCGCTTCTATCGCGGCGATCCCTCGCGCGCGCGTGCTACCGGCGGTGCCGGCCTCGGCCTCGCCATCTGCAAAGCCGCAGTTGAAAAGGCCGGCGGCACGATCAACCTGGCAAGCGAGTCAGACCAGGGGACGATCGTTTCTGTCCGGCTGCCTGCGCCAAACCCGCATACCCTGCCTGGAATTGAGAACATCCTGAAAGATTAGGTTCGTGTTACGAACGGGGCAGAAGTTGAATTCCGCCGGTCTCCAACCCCAACTAGAGATCTACAAATCCCAAAAATCCGCGTAAAAGCTGCCATTTCCTCCCCGCTTACGAATTACCATGCACTGGTTTTCGCGCCTTTTTTGCAGTGCGAGTCACCCAATCCCGTACAAGAAATTGCCTCAAAAAGCGACCGCATCTCAGCCGGTCGGTAACCCTGTGCTCTCCACCGAGTCATCCCCAGATGGGTACAAACGACGTCTCTCACGGACACGCGTGTTATTGCATCGCATTGTTTCCGGGGTAGAAATGGTCCATGCAGAGCGCGATGTGCGCGCAATTCTCCGGCAAGTTCAGGTTTAAAGATCGATTCCCCAAAGTCCGGAGTACAAGGAGGGATTGAACATGGTTCTAGAGAGTGGTTCCAGACCGCAGCCAATGATGGGGCTTGTACCCGCGCGGACATTAGAGCGGGCGACGCAACACATGAGCCGCTCCATCTTCAAACGAATGGGCTCGGCTTTCGCCCGGGACGTTCAAGGTGGGGCGCTCGTTGAGATGGCAGTCTCGATGCCAGTGATTCTCCTTCTGATGACAGGAATCTTCTCCTTCTCGATAGCCTTGCATCAAAAGTTGGCTCTGGCCGAAGCTGTCAGCGCTGGCGGGCGTGTTCTTGCAGTTGAGCGCGGCGATACGGATCCCTGCAAGGCAACAACCAATGCAATCTACGCAGCTGCCCCCACTCTGTCGCAGTCAAACATGACCATCAATTACGTACTGAATGGTGTAGCCGTCGGTTCCGGCGTCACAACGTGCGCCAGCACTCCGAACCTGGTGACGGGCGGCACCGCCCAGATCACGGCGACATATCCCACCAGTGTCTCCGTCTTTGGCAGAAATCTCGGCACCTTCAATTTGGCAACCACTATCACAGAGGTGGTGCAATGAAAACCACTCGAAAATCGCTTTGCTTGCGCTTGATCAACGAACAAAACGGGCAGGTGCTTCCATGGATGGTGTTTTTGATGGTCTTGTTCCTGGGAGCTGCGGGAATCACGGTTGACGCCGGTCACGCATATGTTTGCTACCGTGAACTCCAAACCTCGACAGATGCAGCTGCCATGGCCGCCGCGTATGAACTCTCCCAGCCAACCGCGACCGTGGCTTCAGTAACAGCCGCTGCATCGAATTACAGTTCGGTTTCCGGAGCCGTCAATGCCAACTCCAATTTCTCCAACCCGACTATCTCGATCAAGTTGAATTGCTCAACAGCCGTGGCCAATCTTGGCATTTCATGTTCCGGCTCGTCCACCGGCGACAACGTGGTCCAGGTACAGCAGTCCGTCGCCGTACCCACATACTTCATCCGTGCTCTCGATGTTTTTGGCATTCACGCAGCCAAGTCGGTCGCGCTCTCGGCAGTTTCAACCGCCGCCGCGCGTGGCGCGACCAATTCGCAGTACAACGTCGCCATCGTTCTCGATACAACCGCTTCCATGAAAACCAACGACAACGATGCATCCTGCGGCAATACCAGGATCTATTGCGCCCTGCAGGGTGTACAGACCCTCTTGACCTCGCTCTCGCCCTGCACTGCATCGGGCTCCGGATCCAACTGCGCAGGCGGATCTGCATTCGACCAGGTCAGTCTCTTCACGTTTCCGAATATTCAGGCAAACGAGGCCAGCGACGACACGTCTTGCCCCACAAGCAATCCCGCGATTCCCAATTACTACACGCCCGTCCGAGGCGCCAACTGGACCGCACCGACCGGGACAAACGCCACCTACCAGGTCACCTCTTACCTCTCTGATTACAGTTCCAACGGCAAGTCCGACGGCACTCTGAACACGTCGTCGGCCCTCGGAATTGCAGCAGGCGCTTCTACCAGCAAGAGTTGTACCGGATTGCAAGCACCGGGCGGTGACGGAACCTACTACGCGGGTGCAATCTACGCCGCGCAATCTTCATTGATGGCCGCACAGATCGCTAACCCGGGTTCGCAGAACGCCCTCATCATCCTGAGCGACGGTGACGCGCAAAGCACCAAAATCAGCGTTTCCGGAACCGTCCTGAAAGCAGGTACCGGCACTCCTCAATTGAGCGTCGACTATCCCTCCTCGTCCAACCAGTGTCAGCAGGCAATCGACGCAGCCAACTTCGCATCATCGCAGGGCACAACCGTGTACACCATCGCCTACGGCGCTTCAAACGGTGGCTGCTCAACTGACAAGGCCGGCCCACTCGCCGGACTCTCCCCATGCTCGGCTCTCCAGTCGATGGCTTCTGCGCCCGGAAATTTCTACTCCGACGCGACTGCCTCTCAAAACAAGGGTGACTGCTTGTCTTCCTCGAATCCAAACCTGAACCTGAAACAGATCTTCAAATCTGTTGCAACCAGCTTCACTGTCTCCCGGATGGTTCCCAACAGCTTCTTCAATTAGCGGCAATCAACGCTACCGCTCTCGCGACGCCACTGTTCTCGGGGTGCTAAACCCCGAGAACGTTGGCGTCACACTTCTTACGCTGTTTTGTACTCGAAAGCGCGCAGGAACCCTTCCAAATCCGTTCTTCCTTCATGCCGCGCCCAATCCGCCGGAGTACCTCGCCACAGCAAGTCCCTGGTATCGGCGCTTGCACCGCGTTCGATTAGCAGTCGCACCAACTCTTCCTGCCCAATCAATGCAGCCTGGTGCAGCGGCGTGGTGTGGGCATGGCCGCCGGGCGGGTTGTACCGATTCGGGTCCTCGCCCGCATCGAGAAGCAATCGAACAATTTCAATGTGTCCAACCTGGCTTGCCACAGCCAAGGCCAGGTGTTTCTCTTCATTGCTCGCAATGCGCAGCAAGCGGCGAGCATCTTCAACACAATCCAGCACGGCCGCAATCGGCAAATCGATTCGCGCGCCACGCGTGATCAATGCCGTCACCGTCTGAAAATAGCCATGCAGAGCGGCGGCATGGATTGCGCTGTCCGGATCGGCTCCATAGTCGCAAAGCAGGTCGATCAGCGGAAGCTGAACTCCGCACCGCTGGGGCACGCTGCCCGTCGCCACCAATGCCAGGGTTACATTGCGCGAAGTTTGATCCGGTCCGGCATCGAGAATGACCTTCGCAACCTCGACGATATTCTTCGGCAAGGTGCCATGCCGAATTGGATTCTCGGCGACGAACTCCAGCAGCGCCGCGCTATGAAAGTAGTTGCCACTCTCAAACTCAACATGCTCATGAACGAGCTTTGGATGGTGTTTCAGATGATCGCGCAGTTCTGCCGCGTCACCCGCATCCAGCAATTCCACGGCGCGACGAAACACCGCATTCTCAATCCGCTCATGGTGTGGCAACTTCAAGCAACCCGCAAGTTTCGGCGACTCCACATGCGCCTTCAGCCGTGTCCAGCTTTTGAAGCCGTATTCGCGCGCAATGGTGAATTGCGCATCGCTCAACCGCAACGCACTTTCGAAAATCTCTCCGTCGGTAGCTCCCTTGAATCGCGGGTTGAATTCCCGGATGCGTTGCGCGACTCCGCGATCGCGGGCAGCAAGCCCCTTGAGCAGATCCTTGGCTTGATACTTGAGGTGGTTAAGGTCGGGTTGAGATGGGAATTGCTTTGTCGGCATGACGAACTTCCTCTCGTGTGCCCAGGTCCGCATTTGAGGGCTGAAAGTCAGTTCGCAGATCAGATTGTAAGAAAAGGTGGACTTCTGTCCTTCCCGCGGACCGGATGCGCCCTTCAGCGCTGCGAAGCAGCGTACCACGAAACGCGCCCCGGTCAGCCTTAGCAAACTGCTCGATCAATCTTGCTCAACGACGTGCCGCGTTTCGAATCGACGCAATAGTTCACCTTCGCGCCACCGCACCAGCATCTCAGAATGTTTAAACTTTCGTTACGGACGAGTTGACCGTAATACAGGACTAGAGCTGAGCTTCGGCGCGACCCTTCGATATTAGAGGGACGTTGCTGCCGCCTCGGTCGAGCGGAACTGCTTCTTCAACCATTACCAACCCGGCGAAAATCCGCCTGTTACAAATAACAGTTGCGTTCAGACGATTATGTTCCTAGATTTGGCAGGGTCTAACTAATGGAGATTTTCCGGTCGAGATGCCTAATTCGCGGCGGCGCTAGCGCCGCCGTTCGAAGGTATCAAAAATGGAAGGTCGAAAACTAGATTGATCACCGTACACTCGCGGTTTCTCGCATGTTTGCCAGCGGGCGCGACACAAATGTGGCTGTAGTTTGCCAATCTGATGGCAACCCAAGGAGGGAATGTATGTCTCAAAGGCTCGCACTCAACGGTGTTCGATTCGCTGTTCTCTGCATCATGACCTCCAGTCTGCTCGCGCTGGAAAGCCGGGCACAGGGAGTTCCTGTTTTCGAGATATCAAAGCAAGACACCTCGTTTAAGTTCAACGTCAAGGCGTCGATAAAGATCGCCGGTACTTTCGACAAATGGGATGCGACCCTCACATTTACGTCGCCGGATGTTACGACAGCCGTTTTGGACATCAAGATTCAGGCCGACAGCGTGAACTGCGGAGGCGGCGTGGTGGAGAAAACGATGAAGGGCAAAGACTATTTTGATGTCGAGCACAACCCGCTGATCACCTTCCACTCCACAAAGATCACGCAGACCGGCCCCAATACGTTTGATGTTGACGGCGACTACATGATGCGCGGGGTGACGAAGCCCCAGAAGTTGACGTTAGTCCTTAGCGGCAAGGGCACAGGAGCGGGCGAGGTCAAAGGGACAATGTACTTCGACCGCAAGGATTACGGGATAACCAAGAAAATCCCCTTTGTTACAGTCGCCGACCGCATCGAAGTCCTGGATGATATCAAAGCGAAGAAAGTCAGCGGGCCGCCCGTGGTCTTCAAGCAATAGCAATTCCGATTCGTCGTTTGCTGCTGGACATGCAGCGCATCTTGTCACCTGCCATTCGACGTTACCCCGGCTTCAGTGCCGTCGGGTGACGCTACGAGGTCAGTCTGTTGATGAGGAAACCGTTGAAACTGTTAGATGATGCAGTCTCCGATCTTTGTCAGAGCGAGTAGCTTGTCTCTGGACGTTGAGTGTCTGTTTTGCATACTGCTGAACCAAACGCGGTACCGGTCGGGGTGTTCATGGAACCACTCGCTTCTGGTTTGATTGCTCTCGCGTGCGTCTTTGGTGGCGGGCTGCTGGGTATCTTCTGCCGCAGATGGGTGCCCGATCGACATCAGGGCCCCGATTCCAAGGACGTTGTACGGCTGGCGATGGGTCTGGTTGTGACGACCTCGGCGATAGCGCTGGGACTATTAATAGGTTCGGCAAAGAGCTTCTTCGATACTCAAAATGCTGAAATGGCTCAGATCGCCGCAAATTACGTCCTGCTGGACCGCATCCTTGCGAATTACGGCCCAGAGGCGGCCGACGCACGCGCTACGTTGCGTACAGAGCTCACTCATCGTGTGGAGGAATCCGGACGATCGGACGGCGCCGAGAAAGCTTATGTGACGATCAAGTCGGGCGCTCGAATGAGCGAAGCGACGCTCGATACTCTCAAGGCGCTTTCTCCCAAGGACGACAATCAACGGTTCCTGAAGCTGCAGTGCCTGAGTCTGGAGGTCCAACTTGGCCAGACACGCTGGCTGATGTATGCGCAGAACACGGTTCCCTTTCCAAGATTCTTGCTGGTTATGCTGATTGCGTGGCTCACCGCGCTCTTTATGAGCTTCGGGATATTTGCTCCTCGCAACCCGCTGGTCCTGGCTGGCCTGTTCGTGTCCGCCGCGGCAGTTTGCGGTGCCATTCTTCTGATCCTTGAGATGTACGACCCTCTAGGCGGACTGATTCGAATCTCGGATGCTCCGTTGCGTGCCGCAATAGAGCAGCTTGGGAGATGGTGACAAACAGGTGTTGATCCGCCGCTGACCGCGAAGGTGCAGTCGGGGCTCTGAGTGGATTTTGGGCAACCCTTCCCTTTGACAAATCTTCGCCTTCGGCCGGAAGCTTTTCATAGCTGTTCACGCAATTCCCTGCAAGCATTCAGGGCATCTCCGCCCTTCCTTCAGCATCCCTTAATCCCCCCGTGGAACAATGCTTGCGCCGGTCAATCGCAAAAGCTCCCTCCTCGCGATTTGCCGAGCCCACGCGGAGTCGAACATGAAAATCCAACGTTGTCTCCCAACCTTTGCGCGCACCCTTTTTGCCGCCGCCTTGTCATGCACTCTATTCGTCGCCGCTCTCGGCGCCCAAGCTCAAGGACCATATAAAGTTCTCGATAACTGGAAGCTGGCTGACGCCGGTTGGTGGGACTACCTGCTGGTCGACTCCGCCGCCCATCGCGTTTACGTCACCCGCGGCGACCACGTGGATGCGATCGACACCAACGACGGCAAATTGATTGGCACTATCGGCGGGCTGCACGGGACGCACGGCGTAGCGCTGAACCCCGACGGCAAAGTTGGCTACATCTCCGATGGCGGCGGCAACGCGGTCGTGGTCTTCGATCGTTCCAACCTCTCCACCGTCGCCACCATTCCCGCCGGTACCAACCCGGACTGCATCATCTTTGAGCCCACAACCAAATCCGTGTGGGCCTTCAACGGTCGCAGCAAAGACATCACCGTCATCGACGCCGCCTCGCAGAAAGTCGTCGCCACCATCCCAGTACCCGGAAAGCCCGAGTTCGCCGTAGCCGACGGCAACGGGAACGTCTACAACAATATTGAAGACAAGAGCCTGGTACTCAAGATCGACGCAAACGCACACAAGATCACCGAGACCTGGCCCGCCGGCTGTGAATCGCCCTCCGGCCTCGCGATGGACATCGAAGGCAATCGTCTTTTCCCCGTCTGCGACGGAAACAAGATGAGCGTGATTGACGCAGCTACGGGCAAGGTCCTTGCCACACCGTCCATCGGCGACGGTCCCGACGCCGCTGGTTGGAGCACCAAACACAAACTGGCCTTCGCCTCCAGCGGCGACGGCATCCTGTCGGTCGTCGACGGCATCACCTACAAGACCATCCAGTCGCTGCCCACCAAACGCGGCGCGCGCACGATGGCTTACGACCCGGCCACCGATCGCGTCTACCTCGTGACCGCGGACTTTGGTCCACGCCCCGCCGCTACCCCTGACAACCCGCGCCCACGCCCATCCATGGTTCCAGGAAGTTTTGAAGTGATCGTCGTCGGCCGTTGATCCGGCGCGTCAAAAACTTCTCAACAAGAAAAACGCCGCCGCGGCCAACCCTGGCGGCGTTTCTGCCATCACGGCCCGTGTGAGGCTCTGCCCATTCCGTCAACAACAGTCAGGCCGCGCTCAAACATCAAGACCGCCTTTCCGCTGAAAACTGCCCTTTTAACCGCCCTCCCCATCGAAATCGTGAACTTCTGGATCATCGGCTATCCCGCCGGTGCCCATGGTCTCTCCTCTGCCAGCCAATCTGCCGCCGTTGCCCTGCAATGGGATCTACTGCATTTGCCCGGAATCATCGCCGCCGATCGCAGCCTTTTCCTGCGCACCCACCCATTAGCTTGCTCATTTGTGCTTCTCGCCACGGGCTTTCTCGATACCGCGATCCTGCTCGCAGCCGTCTTCTTGGCCGCACGATTAGCGCTGCATACCCTCCGCAAGCTATCCTCCCCCATGAAGCACGCCCACTGACCTTGGTTCACGGTTCCACTGACCACTGACCACTGATTATGAAGCTCACGCTCGCCATTCTCGCCCTCGTCGTCTTTGCCCTGTCCTTCGTGGCGGACTACAAATGGCGCCAGTGGATGGCAAAGCGCCGCGCCAACCACGACCCGAATCAATCCCCTGGCGCGAACCACCCTAATGAGCCTCGATAATTTACTTGAGGTCTGCGGGGACGGCCAAAACCAAAGTCCAATGCGGTAACCTGCATCTCCTTAAGTGGGGTTCCGACCCGCAACTTTCCTCCTTTCCAGCCGTTACAATAAAAGGAAGGGAGTCGTCCAAGACACTATGCACAATCAGCTTGCCCTCGCCCTTCGCTTCCCCATTCGCCGCGCCGCTTTTCCGCTGGCCCTGGCGACAGCCTTGTTTGCGGCAACCTCCGCGGTCCGCGCCCAGTTTGCGCCGCCGCCCACCACGCC
>NZ_JBARMD010000308.1:0-5947 GCF_049802275.1 Occallatibacter sp.
TTCTTCGACAAAGAGCGCGCTGCGTGGCAACAGGTTGAGCAGGTGGTGTTCGGCACCGGCAACGGATGAGAAGAATTCCCAACCGGGAAAGACGCTGACACCTCCTGCGGCAGCGGCTTCGATCTCCATCTCCTGTTCGTCGGAATCGCCATCGCCCTCCGCAACCTGGACGCGCTGCTTGCTGAGGCGCGCGTGGACGGCTGCCAGCAAGTGTTCCGTAACAGGAGTTTCGGTCAGCGGTAGAAGCTGCGTTTCGTCGAGGCCGGATTGCGAGCGCTGCGTTTCGGGGTCGAACTTGCGGATGGTATCGATCTCGTCGCCGAAGAACTCGATGCGCACGGGGCGATCGATTTCGGGTGAGTAGACATCGAGGATGCCGCCGCGGCGGGTGAACTGGCCAGGCATTTCGACCAGGTCCATCTGGGTGTAACCGACGCTTGCCAGGTGACCAGTGAGCACTTCGACGTCGACTTCTTCGCCACGGCGCACCGTGACGGCGAGACTGGCGTAGTAGTCGCGATGGAAGAGGCGAAGCGCGGCAGCTTCGGCGGGTGCGATGAGAATGGAGACTGCCCCGGTTGCAAGTTTGAAGAGGGCGGCGGCACGCTGCTCCTGCACGTCGGGGTGGGGAGAGAGATTTTCAAATGGCAACACGTCGTGAGCGGGCAGGCGGACAACACGGTTCGGATCGACAGCACCCGTGAGTTCGCAACCGGCGCGCAAAGTCATCTCCAGCGCCTCGGCGGCCTTGTTGTCGGCGACCACGACGATGACTGGTTGCTTAGCGGCTCGGGCGAGAAGAGGAATGTACAGCGAACGAGCAGCATTGGTGAGTCCGGACACACGCCTGCGACCGACACCGAGGGAGAGGTGCCTTCGCACGCGATCAAAGGAGGAGGACTGCTCCAGTTCCGCGAATATTTCGCGGACAAACGGGAGGATCATGCAGTTCTTAGTTTAACCGACTGCACAGAACTTTGCGGGGACTGCACGTCCATCGGATCGTGCTTCGCGCCTTTGTGAATTAGCGGAGAACATCACTGTCTAGTCTGCGGTTTGCGCCGGGACCGTTGCAGGTTTGGCTGACTCGCGATAAACGAGCAAGCCGCCGAGGGCCATTGCGCCCGCGATGGCCCAGAGGCCGGCAGAGTAGTGATGCGTGATGTCGTGAAGCCAGCCCATGGCGGAGGGTCCAGCGAAGGCTCCGACTGCGCCGACGGAATTGACCAGCGCGATAGCCGCACCCGCAGCTTTTCCGCTGAGTCGGCTGGCAGCCAGGCTCCAGAACATGGGCAGTGAGGCGAGGATGCCCATAGCGGCAACACTGAATCCCGCCACCGCGACGAGTGCGGTATGCGCCAGCCCTACGGCGATGAAACCCGCGGAGGACGCTAGAAAGAGCCAGGGCAATGCGCGGAATCCGCGACGACGGCTGGCCCATAACATGGCGAGTGCGCCGAAGCCGAAGGTGACCGTAGCCCACCAGCCAGTGGAAAGATTGGAGGCTCCGACGGTGGTCAGAATCCGGGGCAGCCAGAAGGTGAGGCCGTAGTTGCCACTGCTCCAGAGAAAGTAGACGACGCAATCGCGCGCCACGTGGAAGCTTTGCTTACCGGAATCGGGTCGCTGAATCTCATCCTGCTGCAGATCGCCGATGATCTGTTCCCTCTCACCAGCCGAGAGCCACGGTGCAGACCATGGGCCGTCTGCCAGCAGAAACCACGCCGCAACTCCCAGAATTATGGCGGGTAGTCCTTCCAGCAAGAAGAGCCATTGCCAGCCGCGGAGGCCGGAGACATCGTTGAGCAGGAGAATATGCGCGGAGATAGGAGAACCGATCGAATTGCACAGCGGGACCGCAAGCAGGAAAAGCGCGAGAATGCGCGTGCGGAGAGTTCGCGGCATCCAGAAGGTGAAGTAGTAAATCACGCCGGGATAAAAACCGGACTCCGCGATGCCAAGCAGGAACCGGACCCCAATGTAAGCCGCCTCGGTGTGAACAAACGCTGTCCCCATGGAAATGAATCCCCAAATGACCATGAGGATGGAAAGCCAGCGGCGTGCGCCGAGACGCGCGAGCACCAGGTTGGCGGGCACTTCGAAGAGGCAATAGCTGAGAAAGAAGACGCCGGCAGCGAATCCGTAAACGCTCTCGCTGATGCCCAGGTCGTGGTTCATGGTGAGCGCGGCGAAACTGATGTTGACGCGGTCGAGGAAGGCGACCATGTAAAGGAGCATGAGGAAGGGGACGAGCCGCCACGCAATCTTGCGGTAGAGCGGACTCATGGGTGCTGGGCTCACTCGCCGCGGGCTCCTGTCAGTGCGGAACAAGCTTACAGGATTGAGGCTAGTGGGGGGGCGTCAAGGCAGTTGTTTGCGTAAATATGGAATTATGAAAAGCAGATTCTTCGCTCACCACCCCCGAACCTGCCCCACAGAGCTATCGCTCTGCGGGGCCCCTGGTACGTTCGGGGCCCCGTTCGCTCAGAATGACACCCTGACTTTTATCAGAATGATGCCCTAACTTTTATCGTGAAGAACTTCAGGGGCCGCTCCCGGAAGCGAGAAACGACTCTAGTGCGGGCGGCCCGGCAGGATGAAGTGTTCGGCGCAGCGGGGCTCATAGGCATCGCCGGGCATTTTAATCGGGCTGTCGTAGGGCGCGGGCTTACCGTCGATGAGCCGCTGCGAATAGAGGGCGCGGGCCCCGCAGGTGCAGTAGGCCATGCACTCGGTAATGCTGCCACCGTAGGCGTTCACGAGCCAGGAAAGGTTGAGCATCTCGCCGAAGGGCATGGCGCGAAAGTCGAGGTCGAGTCCCGCAACGAGCACGTCGTGATTGGCGTCGAGCAGATTTTTGGTAAAGAGAAACAGATCGCTGACGAACTGACCTTCGTCGATAGCGATGCATTCGACGCGCTTGCCGATCTCCTGTTCGAGGTCGTCGAGGGCTTTGAGAACGGACCATGGATCGTTCGATGAGAATTCGAGCGCATTCATTTTGGCGTGGCCATTGGGATTGCGGCTTTCAACGAGGCCCGGACCGCCCTTGGTGTCGTCGCTCGGCTTGAGCACCAGGACATACTGCTTGGCGTACTGGCGGCGCATCTCGGCGCGGCGCAGCAGTTCCGCGGTTTTGTTGCTGCGCATGGGGCCCAGCATCAGTTCGATTTTGCCCGCCATCATGGCGACTCCATTGGACGAATGTGGCTTACGAATTTCCATCATAATTTGATTGCCGGGCGGCTGCGCGTGATGCAGCTGCGGGAGATATCATTCGCCACCCAAGGATTTCGAGAAGGCGTAGAAGAAGTCCAGCGACTTCCAATAGGAATCGATGGGGAGGCGCTCGTCCTGGCCATGAGCGCGCACATCATTCCGCTCCAGCGCAATGGCGGAGTAGCCGTAACAAGGGTAGCCAGCCTGCGCGAAGTAGATGGAATCGCTGGCGCCATCTTCCATCTCAGGCGTCACCGGGATTCCCGGCCAGATTTCGTTGGTAATGCGCGTGAGCGGTTCGAAGACTTCCTTCAGTGGCGCGGGCGGAACGATGGCTTTGCGTTCGGGCGCGATATCAGCGACCTGGCCGGCGTCAGAAACGTATTTCACGCTGAGCTTGGAATCGCCGAACAACGCGATGAGCTGCTGGCGGATTTCTTCGGGCGAGTGGCCGGGGAAGATGCGGCAGTTCACGTTGGCCTGCGCGGTCTGCGGCAGCGCGTTGTTGGCGTGGCCTGCGGCGAGGCGCGTGGCAACGCAGGTGGTGCGGAAGTTGGAGTTGAAGCTTGGCTCGGCGCTGAGGCGAGCGGCCGCGGCTCGATCGGGCGGTGTGGCAAGAATGGCGCGGATGTTGTCAGCCATCTCACCGGTTTCCTGCCTGGCGAGGTTGCCGAAGTACACGCGGGTGACTTCGTTCATCTCAAACGGAAAGCTGTAAGCGGCGAGCTTGTTGAGCGCGGTGGTGAGCTCGTAGATTGCGTTGTCGGGCCGGGGCAGCGAACTATGGCCGCCGCGATTGGTGGCCGTGACCTGGTAGTCGGCATAGACCTTTTCCGTGGCTTCGACGTCGCCGACGATGGCGCGTCCGTGATCGATCTCAACGCCGCCGGCATCAGGATTGATGACGAACGCCGCATCGACCAGTTCTCGATGATTGTTGACCAGCCAGCTTGCGCCGTTGAATTTGCCGCCTTCTTCATCGGCAGTGAGAGCCAGGATAAGATCGCGCTTCGGCTTATATCCCTCGCGGTGAAGGCGCAGGAAGGTGAAGACCAGCGCGGCGTCGGAGTCCTTCATGTCCTGTGTGCCACGGCCGTAGAAGTAGCCGTCTTTTTCGACAAATTGAAAGGGATCGGTGTGCCAGTCCGAAGGGAGCGCCTCGACGACGTCAATGTGGCAGAGGAAAAGGACGGGCTTTTCAACGGTGGGCGAGGCGGCACGGATGCGGACGACAAGGTTTTGTTTGTTCGCATCGGGACCAAGCAGGCGCACGTCGTCGGGAGCAAAACCGGCATCGATAAAGCGCTTCTGCATGGCTTTCGTCGCTGCGGTCACGCTGCCTTTGGGCGTGTCGGTGGTGTTGATTTCGATGAGTTGCTTGAAGATGTCGCGGGCTTCGGTGCGTTCCGCGGGGGACGTGGTGGGCAGCGAGCCAGGTTGTGCTGCGGCATAGGGCACAAGGGAGACGGAAAACGCAAGAGAGCCAAGGATGACAGGGATTATCGATCGGGGCATGGGTGCAATTGTAAGTCAGAACTTTGTCCGACCGTGGTCAGTGCCAAGGGATGTAAGTTCAAAAGCAGATTTTTCCCTCCCCACCCCCGAACCTGCCCCAAAGAGCTTTCGCTCTTCGGGGACCCCTAAAACGTTCGGGGCCCCGTTCGCTCAGAATGACACTCTCAACATTGGTTGAAGTTTCAGGGACGGAACAGTAGCGGCGGCGGCTGCAGTCGAGCAATTGGCGATGTTGGTTTACAGGATGCACCAAATCGATTTATTGTGATGCCGCTGACATTATGAGGTGCAATATGTATTCGAAGTTTGTCGTCGTGGCTGGAATGGCTGTGCTTGGCGTCTCAACGGTTGCGTTGACGGCGCAGGAGCGGCCCAAGATCACAGGGATTTCGCACCTCGCCGTGTACACATCGGACCCGGCCGCGACTGATCACTATTATCGCGAGATCATCGGCGCGGCCAAGGAGACGGACCCCGAGAATCCGCAGGGCGTGAAATATGCCTTCAGCGCTACACAGTACATCGAGGTGCTGCCCTTGCCGCCCAATGTGGGCATTAATCGGATGGACCATGCCGCGTTCAACACAGCAAGCGCAGAGGGTATGCGAAAGTATCTAGCGGCTAAGGGGTGGAAGACGCCGTCTGCAGTGACAAAGGGTTCGGACGGCAGCCGATGGTTCGCAGTGCTGGATCCTGAGGGCAACAAGATCGAATTTGTGCAGCCGGCGGCGAATGCCAAGGCACCGGATAACCCGAACGTGATCGGGCATCACATCATTCACGTCGGATTCCTGGTGCACAGCCGCGAGGCCGAGGACAAGTTCTACCGCGAACTGCTCGGATTCAGGCCTTACTGGTATGGCGGCATGAAGGACGACAAGATCGATTGGGTGAGCCAGCAGGTTCCCGATGGGCACGACTGGGTGGAGTACATGCTGATCAGCGGGCCGTCGGGAACCGGCATCCCCACGAATATGACGCAGCAGACGCTGGGCGTGCTGGATCATTTTGCAATTGGCGAGAAGTCGGTGGAGGATGCGTTCAAAGTGCTGCAGGCGGGCAATCGGCTGGAAGGCAGGCACGATGCGGCGCCCAAGATCGGCAAGGACGGGAAGGGTCAGTTCAATATGTATGACCCGGATGGAATTCGTGCGGAGTTGATGAACTTCCACGCCACCGAGAAGCCGTGCTGCTCGGCATTTACGGCGGAGGA
>NZ_JBARMD010000309.1:0-5973 GCF_049802275.1 Occallatibacter sp.
AACTTGGCATCAGCGTTTGCGGAGGCCGCGGCAAACACTCTCAACGCACGCCGGCCGAACTCCTTGATTTCGCCGGCCGCACCGGCCTGAACGGCACCGACCTTGCCCGTACCAGCCGTCTCACCGCTCGTATTGATAACAACGCCATCGCCGACGGCTTCCAGCTCTACCTGCATTCCTTCATCATTGATAAGACCGGCGAATGGGCCGTTGTCCAGCAAGGCATGAACGAGGAAAACCGGCTCGCTCGGCGCTATCACTGGCACTCTTCCGCTGTGCGCGACTTCATCTCTGAACCGCATACCGCGATCGTCGGAAAGCCCCAGGGAACGATTTTGAACCTCGTCGATCACCGCGCCGGCCACGCTCAAAAGGCGTTGCTCACCATCGCACACGAACCAGTGCAAACCTCCCTCAACGAAATCCGCAGACTGATCATGCCGTCGCATCACGATGTCCGGCCGGCCGACGTCGATCTCAAACGCCTCGGCGCTGTACTCGCCATCGCACACGAACAGGAGCTTCGCGACTTCGCGTCGTTCTTGCTGGTTGAAGGCCTCGGCCCGCGCACCCTGCAATCGCTTGCGCTGGTCGCGGAAGTCGTGCACAGCGCACCCAGCCGGTTCGCCGATCCGGCTCGTTTCTCCTTTGCTCATGGCGGAAAGGACGGCCATCCCTTCCCCGTTCCGCTCAGGACCTACGACGAATCGCTTGGCGTGCTCCGCAGGGCTCTCGACGCGGCAAAGTTAGGCCACACAGAAAAGCTCGAAGGTTTCCGCCGTCTTGACCGTCTTACGC
This sequence comes from Occallatibacter sp., assembly GCF_049802275.1. NCBI lineage: Bacteria > Pseudomonadati > Acidobacteriota > Terriglobia > Terriglobales > Acidobacteriaceae > Occallatibacter > Occallatibacter sp. The sequence goes on from NZ_JBARMD010000309.1 coordinate 799, forward strand.
GCAATGTCGAATCCAACATGGAGCCCCTGGCCGATTTCGGCGCTGCAATCGATCACGAGCGCAATATCTCATCTTCCGTTGGCGGCAGAACCGTGTTCGACGATGCTCGCAAGCCGAAAAAGACAGCCGCGAATCAGCAGCGTTCCCTGTTCGACGAGTAATCCGCTTTTCAGCAGATGCAACCGAAAGCCTGGCGCCGTGCGACAGTAAAAGTAAGCATGGCGGAAAACTCGACATTAAGCGCGCGCACCAGATTTCTCGGCTACGGCGCATGCGCGATTGCCGGATGCCTCTGGGGCACCGGATTCTACTTCGGCCGCGTTGCTTTGAATGAGATGAGCGTGGAGCACATGGTGCTTTACCGCTTTCTTTTCGCCTGCGTCGGCCTGCTTCCGGTGGCCCTGCTGAACCGGGTGCGCTTTACGGGAAGCGAGATTCGCATCATCCTGATCTCTTCCGCTTTCGGGATTCCGATTCAATTCCTTATCCAATTCCACGGCCTCGAACACACCACCGTGAGCCACGCCTCGTTGATGGTCGGCGCCATGCCCGTATTGCTCGGTGTTGCCGCCGCTATGTTCGCCGGTGAACGTCTTGATGGCATCGGCTGGTCTGCCTTGGTGGCCTCCACCATTGGCGCTGCCCTGATCGTCCTTGGCGGACATCGTGGCCCGGCAACGCAAGGCGAGCCAAGCTTGTACGGCGACCTGCTGGTTCTTTTATCACTTTGCACTGCGCTTAGCTGGATTCTTCTCAGCAAAAAGCTGATGCAAACGCATAGTCCCGTTGTGGTCACGGCCTACAGCATCGTTACCGGAACCATCATGCTCGCCGTCTGGACTCTCGGCCCGATGCTCCTCAATCCCTGGCGCACGCATAAGGTCGCACCGCCGCCCTTCGCCCATGTCAGCTCAACCGCCTGGGTGGCGCTGGCCATCAGCGGCCTGGCCTGCACCGCCACCACGACATTCCTCTGGAACTGGGGCATTCATCACGTTCCCGCTTCTCGCGCTGGTGTCTTCCTCAACATCGAGCCTGCCCTCGGCTCCTATCTGGGAGTCAAACTACTCGGGGAACACCTCGGCCCATACGCATGGGTCGGCGGGGCGCTTATTCTTGGTGCCGCAATCGTCTTAACCACACGCGGCCACGAATCCCAGCCCGATGTGATCCTCGAATAAAGGCGCCGCGGTAATGCGCCGGAAGTCACACTCAGATCAATCCAAAGTCTCATACCGACACCACCATCGCGCCATTGAGAGTTGGCACCAGGGGGCTAGACTCGCTCTTGGTCATGGAGGTGGTTGTGACCCTGTTGACGTGGAGTCACGAGTGCATCGTCGGCGTCGAAGCCATGGACGATCAGCACGGGATCCTGATGGACACCCTGAACGAGCTGCGTATCTCTCTCGTCCACGGAGCCGACCGCCGCGCCATCTGCCTGCAACTCGAGCGTCTCATCGAGTTCACCCGGATGCACTTTGAATGCGAAGAACTGCTCCTGCACCATCAGGGCTTCCCTGGCGCAGACGAACACCAGACCGCACACAAGCATCTGCTGGCAAGACTTTATACCGCCCTGGAACAGTTGAACCATGATGACTTCGTTCAATTCAGTTCCCTGCTCGAATTCCTACCCTCCTGGTACCTGGAGCACGTGGAGCAACTCGACCGACCCTACGGCAAGTGGCTGAACGAACGCGGCGTCTTCTGATATGAGTACCCGCGCGCACCTCATCTCCGAGAAATCTCGACCGCGCCAAGATTCTTTCTCAATTCCATCTCACGAGTGCCGATATTCTGAACCGGATTTGTCTAGGTCTCGAACGACAATTGTGCCGAAGCCCAGGGTGAAAGCGGACCTTTAGGCTCCGCAGCCAGGTCGTATACCAGCCGCTCCAGCACCAGTCGCTTGTCGGGGGGCGACGAACGCAATTCGAGATCGGCTCGCGCAATCAGCCGCAACGCGCGCGTCAGTTCGCGCCGGCTTTTGTAGCGCCGTGCCTGTCGAATCAGATCATCGGCAGCAAAAGGCGGCATGCGAAAGCCCTGCCACAACGCCTGCCAGATCGCGCGCGAGTCCCGCACGTTCTTCTCGACGATTACCAGCATCTGCCGGAATGTTCGCGCCAGCATATAAAGGTGTCCGATCGCAGCATCCTCGCCCGCATCCGAGCTGTTCAGCAACCCATGCAGCAGCGCAAGCGCCCGCGCCGAGTTGCGGGAACTGATGGCGTCTGTCAACTCATACAGCGATCTCTGCTTGGCGGCGAGCACCATCGTTTCCACATCGCCCAGTGTGATGCGGCCACGTCCGAAGGTATACAGCAACAACTTTTCAAGCTCCGACGCAATCAGCATCATGTCCGCTCCAAGCGCATCCACCAGTTCGCGCGCCGCTTCGGGCTCCAATTTGGTATCGGCCCCTTGTGCGGTTGCCACAGCCCAGCGCATCGCATCTTCTTCACCCACCCGCGCCAGTTCAATCATGCCGCAATGCTCGCCCAGCGTTTCGGTCAGCCGCTCGAAGCGATTCTTGTCGTCCATTTCCATGCGCCGTGTATCGGTGGGAATACGCAGAAAATCCGCAACAAATATAAGCAGCGCCTGCGGATTCGGCGACTTGAAGTAGCGCTCCAGCGCGGCAAACTCGTCCTTCTTCGCTCCCCGCGTGTACAACTGCCGGATATTGCGCACGAAGATCACCTGAAAGGGAGCCATCAGTGACGGCGTTTGCGCCCGATCCAGCACGTCAAAAATCGGAGTGGAACTCAGGTCGAGATCAGAGAGGCAGAAGTCTTTCAGGTCCGGCGGAACAAAGGCTCTCAGAACAGCTTCCCTGCACCGATCCAGGAGAAAGATTTCGTCGCCCGCGAGCACATAGCCCGGCTTCAGCGATCCCTTGCCAGCCGACGCGGCCTCAACCTCTGCTACGAATCGTCCGACTGCGCTAAAACCCGCACCCCAGCGAGAGCCGGTCATGGAACGAAGCTCCAAGTTGGTCGCAAAGCGAACATGCGTATACAGATTACCAGCGCAACACCATCCAGAACCTGAGGATTAAGGGGCGGAAACCTCAACTACAACCCTAATCTCAAGCAAACCGCTATCCGCCGTTCCCTGTCTCCGACGCTGGCCTCGGAGAACTGCCCTGTTCCCGATTCCCTGTTCCCTTGTGCCCTGCCTTTTCACATTCCCTCCAGCACATCCGCCACCAGCGCCCGCGCAAAGTCACGCGACAAGCGATAAACCGCGGCGGGGCTCTCATCCAGAAACGTACGCAGATCGGAGGTCGCCTGGTACTGATTGCGGAAGACGTAGTTCTTGTTCTCGTAGAGCACCTTGCCGCCGCTGTCCACGAGCGTCACGGATACAACCAGCGTAATCAGATAACTCGACGACTGCTGCGTCGAGGTGTTGTAGGTCAGCGGCTCTACCACTTCCTTGAGGATCGTCCCATGCAGCACTACGTCTGGATTGCCACCCGCAGTGGGGGCCGCGCGCAAACGCGAACGCGCTGCAAACTCGCGAATCACGGCATCTGTCATGGATGTTTCGGTGTGGTACACCTCGGTACGCGTCGCAAACATCGGCACAGAGAGCGTCCGCGCATCCGGCGGCAGGTGCGTAGCCGCACCAACCGTGTGGTATCCGCAGCCGGAGATTGCTCCCGCCGCCAGAAGGATAGCCAACCGAATATGTCCGCGAATCATGCTTGCATTATTGTAGCGTCGCGATTCGTCCGCGGATTTCACACCCACGCTGTCACCAGCATGCCCAGGCCCAGCGGCGAAAGTTTCAGACCGTCCGCTCGATTCATGAAATAGAGATCGTTTAGTTGGGCGGAACCTACCTGCTCGATGCGTCGGAATCCCGCCGCTCGCAGTTCCGCCTCCAGATCATCCGGTTTGAAGAGGAGACGGAATGGCTCACCAGCCGCTGCCACACGTTCCGATAACCTGTCGAACGCGATGCGTCCGATGGGGCTCAGCATCTCCGGCGCCACCGCATAGTCGAAACTCATCCCGCTTCCGGCAGGCATCCGCGCAACCACGCCCAACGTGGCGCGAAATGCATCAAGCGTCAAATACGGCACCACGCCCAGCCAACTGAAAAACGCCGGCTCATCCATTTCCAGCCCGCCCTTCGCCAACCCCTCCGCCAGTGTCTGGTGCTCAAAATCGAGTGCCACAAATACGAGATTCGGCGGCAAAGCGATCGCAGCGTCCTCAAGCATCGAGCGCTTCCATACCTGTGTTGCCGGAAAGTCCACTTCAAATACCCGCAGAGCAGGAAACCGATTGCGATAGGCAAATGTATCCAACCCGGCCCCAAGCACCACGTATTGCTTCACGCCGCGTGCCACAGACTCGGCCAGCTGATCCTCTGCATAACGGCTCCGCGCAGCCATGAAGCCGCGAAAATCCCTCCCCACCGGGTGGATCGCGCGTTCCATGAGCCTCGGAAACCCATTGCCGACTAAGCGCACTGCAATGGGGTCATCCAGCACTGGGGGATCGTCGATAAGCTGGTGCGCTGCCCGTCGAATCGCCACACCCAAGGCAGTCTTGCTGGCCCGGCCCGTCTCCATAAAATCCAGTCTAGATGAACGGCAAAGGACCCTCGCCGCATACCATCATTCCTATGACCTGGATTGGATGGGCGCTTCTATCAGCGATATTCGCCGCAGCCACCGCGCTGCTGGCCAAAGTGGGTGTCGCACATGTCGACTCAAACCTCGCCACAGCAATACGCACCACTGTCGTCCTGGTGTTCGCATGGGCCATTGCGCTGGCCCTCGGAAAGCACGGCGAAATTCGACTGATCGACCGACGCACGCTCGTTTTTCTGGTTCTTTCCGGAATGGCCACAGGCCTGTCGTGGCTATGCTACTTCCGTGCCCTGCAACTCGGCCCCGCATCGCGAGTCGCCCCACTCGACAAACTCAGCGTGCCACTCGTAATGGTCTTCGCCTGGCTCCTGCTAGGTGAAAAGCTCACCGTGCCGACAATAGCCGGCGGCCTCCTCATTACCGCCGGCGCAGTCGTGATGGTCCTCGGCTGAGCGGTCGTGAGGCAGATCTCAATGCAGGCGTTATTCTGGTACGACGGAATGAATTACAGGCCAGAGATTGTCAGGCAAAGAATCGAGGGTGCCCCATCCATGACGCGGCTT
>NZ_JBARMD010000310.1:0-3110 GCF_049802275.1 Occallatibacter sp.
GGCGGCGGGCATTTCGGTGGAGGTGGCCACTCTGGCGGCGGCCATTCCGGGGGTGGCCATTCCGGCGGCGGCCGACACCACTAAACAACACGGGTCTACAGATCACTCAGATTTCGCAAAATGACCACCCCCCGCGTGGTCATTTTGCCTTGCCGCGAGCCGCGCCTACTCCTCGTCCCCCATTTCCAACTCATCTTCGCGCCCTCGATCCATCTCCCGCGTATCCAGATCGATCAACGCGAGGTGCTGCTTCTTCAACTCCGCATTCAGAGCCTTCACATCGGACTGCTTCACCTGCCGCCACTGCTCAATCAATCCATCCAGAGGCATCTCCGCAATCCCGAAGGCCCCGCTCTGCGCTGCTGTCGGCGCTTCATCCGCGGATTGAATCGAGTGCATAAGTCGCGCCAGTTGCATTCGAACTGAACCCAGCGTTGCCGGTCCCGCCTGCCCACGCCCAAATCCGCGCCCACCATGCTCCGGCCCCGCAATTGCATCCAGCTTCGAATCGATGGTCGGACCCGCCTGCCCCACCACCGGCTGTCCACTTCGCGCCTTCAACTGTTCGCGTAGCACGCCGATCTCGTGCAGTGCCGCAGTCGCCTTCATCACGTCGTCGTACATCTTCTTCGCCATCGTGAATTGCGCTTCCAATTCGGGCATCGGCGTTTTCACCCGTGGGTCCATCACCACCTTTAGCGGCTCTGACTGCGTCTTCCCGTTGGCAGTCAGGCGCACCGTGTAATCTCCCGGCAGCACCCACGGAGCAGTAGAAACCTGCGGCGTATCGTGCGGTGTCGCCAGCTCATCATCCGGCCCCGTCGACAGCCCCGGCACCTGCGGATACTGTAAATCCCACAGGAACCGATGATGTCCCGGCGCCGCCGACAGCACGCGCGGAGGCCGCGCCCAGACCGGCGGATCGGGATAACGCGGGTCAAACGCCGGCACTGGATCATTTGAGTTGAAGCGCGCAATCGTCTGCCCCTTGCTGTCCGCAATCTCCAGCGAAACCACGCCCGACGCTTGCGGCCCAAGGTAATAGTCGATCACCGCTCCATTCGGCGGATTCCTGGTCGCCGGAAAATCTGCTGGCCAGGGCGTAGGCGGATTCATGCCGTTCCGAATCCGAATCGCCGTTTGCGGCGCATACAAGTGCGCATTCTCTTCGGCCGTTGTCGCCGCAATCTGCCGCAGCGGCGTCACATTATCCAGAATCAAATACCCGCGACCATGCGTAGCGGCAATCAGGTCGTCCCCTTTCACTTCCAGATCGCGCACCGAACTCGCCGGCATATTCAACCGCAGCGACTGCCAGTGATCTCCGTCGTCGAACGACACATACACCTGCGTCTCCGACCCCGCATACAGCAACCCCTTGCGTTTGGGATCTTCGCGAATTGCACTCGTCGCTCCGCCATCCGGAATCCCGTTGTCGATCTCCGTCCACGTCTTTCCACCATCATGCGTGCGGAAAAGATGCGGTCGCATATCGTCCAGCCGCAGCGTATTCACCGCCGCGTAAGCCGTCTGCACATCGAAGTGTCCCGCATCCATGTTGAACACTTTCCAGAATGGCTTCAGCGCCGGCGGCGTCACATTCGTCCAGTGCGCACCTGCATTTGCTGTCGTCCAGATCAACCCATCATCCGTGCCAGCCCACAACCGGTTCCCATCCAGCGGCGACAATCCCAGCGCATAAATCACACCACGCCGTGTCGCCTTCGCCGCAGGCGAATCCTTGTAGTCGTCCACCACCGCTGGCAGCTCCCACGTTTCGCGCGACAAGTCAGGACTCACTTCCTTCCAGTTCTTTCCTCCATCCTCGGTCAACCACAAAGTGTTCGTCGCAAAGTAAAGTTTGTGCGGATCGACCGGCGAAAACTGCAGCGGCTCCGTCCGCAGCGCGCGATAACTGCGCAGAGGCTTCGGCTCCACATTTTGAATCTGCCCCGTCCGTCGGTCGTAGCGCGTTACCTTTCCGCCGTACACAATATCTGGGTCCAGCGGATCGGGCGCGGCATATCCGTACTCTTCGATCCCCGCCGGATGCCAGTCGTGAAACGTGATCCGTCCGTCATTGCTCCGGCTCGGCACGCATGCCGACCCAGAATCCTGCTGCCCGCCGCAAACCCGATACGGAAACGCATTGTCCGCAGTCGCGTGATACATCTGCGCCGTCGCCTGGTTGTACCACTCCGCCCAGCTCTCGCCCCCGTTCTGCGAGATCACCACGCCCTGGTCGCTCGCCAGCGCAATAATCTTCGTGTTGTTCGGATTAATCCAGACATTCTGATAATCGTCGCCGCCCGGCGATCCGCGGAGCGCTGTCCAAGTCTTGCCCGCATCCGTAGACTTCCAGCTAACGATGCTCGCCACGTACACCGTATCCGGGTCCTTCGGATCGACCAGCGGCACCGGAACATCCCCGCCCCCAATCCGCTCCTCGGGCCGCGTGTCATCTTCGGGCGCATGCACCCAGTGATCGCCGCCATCGTCTGACCGATAGAGCCACACCGGACCGTGCACTTGTCCGATCTCCGCATAAATGCGCTTCGGATCGCTCGGCGAAATCGTCATCTGCAGTTGAAGAATCTGATCCGGCAGTCCGTTCCCGGTGAGTTTCTTCCACGTATCGCCGCCGTCCGTCGAGCGGTACAGTCCCCCCTCCCCCCCGCCGAACGACCCGTTCTCCCAGGGCGCTTCCTGCCGCTGCCACATCCCCGCAAACACAATCTGCGGATTCTGCGGATCGATCTGCACCTCCGACGCACCTGTCTTGTCGCTTACAAACAAAACGCGCTTGAAAGTCTTGCCCCCGTCAACAGTCCGATAAAGTCCGCGCTCCTCGTTAGGCCCGTAGGGATGTCCCTCGACGGCGACGAACACCCGATTCGCGTCATGCGGATCAATCGCTACCTGTCCAATCTGCTGCCCGTTGCGCAGCCCGTCGAGATGCGTCCACGTCTTGCCCGCGTCCGTTGACTTGTACACCCCATCGCCCGTCGAAAGATCCGGCCGCTGCAACCCCTCGCCGCTGCCCGCGTAGATCGTGTTGGGATCGCTCAACGAAACCGCGATCGATCCAATAGACCCGCTCGGCTGGTCGT
>NZ_JBARMD010000311.1:0-12566 GCF_049802275.1 Occallatibacter sp.
GACCTGACGGACGCGAGCCCGGCGACTCGTCACTTTGTGGAGCGTACGCTGCTGGGCTATCGGCTGGCGGGCGTCGACAAGGACAAGGAGACGCGCGACAAGATTCAGGCGCTGCACGAGAAGGCGACCATGGCGTCGCTCGAATTCAGCCGCAACATCCAGGAAGGCGCGAAGACGATCGTCGCAACGCAGGCGGAACTGGATGGGCTGCCGCCGGATTACCTGGGGCGGCATCAGCCAGACGCGAACGGGCAAGTTACGCTGACTACGGATCAGCCGGACATGCAGCCGGTGATGACGTTTGCCGCGAATGGCGGTCTGCGCGAGCGGATGTTTCTGGCATACAACACGCGCGCCTATCCAGCGAACAAGCAGATCCTGCTCGACCTGCTTTCGACGCGGCAGGAGATTGCTTCTGTGCTTGGATTTCGCAGTTGGGCTGACTTAGCGACGGCGGACCAGATGATGGGCTCGGCCGCGAATGTGCGGACGTTTCTGGCGAAACTGGAAGAAGCGAGCCGTGAAGGAGCCGTTCGCGAGCACGAGCAGGTGTTGGAATTTGTGCGGAGCAAACAGCCCGATTTGAAGGCAATCGATATCACGAGCCGCGGCTACTGGTACGAACAGTTTCGGAGGGCGGCATTTGATTTCGATTCGCAGTCAGTGCGGCCCTACTTCCCGTACAAGCAGGTGGAAGCGGGTGTTCTGGAGACCGCGGCCAAGCTGTTCAAGATTGAGTTCCGCAAATCGACGGCGCCTGCATGGCACCCGGCGGTAAGCGTCTTCGATGTGCTTGAAGAGGGCATCCAGGTGGGGCGTTTCTATCTCGACATGCATCCGCGGGAGGGGAAGGACAAGTGGTTCTCCGCCGCTCCGATTGTGGCCGGAGTTCGCGGGCGCTACATGCCGGAGGCCGCGTTGATCTGCAACTTCCCCGCGGGAGACGCGGACGATCCAGGACTGTTGCAGTACAGCGACGTGGTGACATACTTCCACGAGTTTGGGCACCTGATGCACGCGATCCTTGGGGGGCAGACGGAGTGGGCGGGCGTTTCGGGTTTCTCGACGGAGGGTGACTTTATTGAAGTGCCGTCGCAGATGCTGGAAGAATTTTTCCGCGACGAAAAGCTGCTGCAGAATTTCGCAAAGCACTATGAGACGGGCGAGGTGCTTCCGGCGGAGACCATTCGCAAGATGAAAACGGCTGGTGCGTTTGGCCGCGCCGACTGGACACGCACGCAACTCTATTACACGACGCTTTCGCTCGATCTACACGATCAGGATCCTGCGCAGATTGACTTTGATGAGATTACGAAGCGGCTTTACACATCGCTGGTTCCATGGACGTGGCTCGAGGGCAATCGCATGTATGCGAGCTTCGGGCACCTTACCGGCTATTCGTCGAACTACTACACATATGCATTCGACAAGGTGATTGCACTGGACTTCTTTGGGCAGTTCGATCCGGCCGATCCGCTGGGCTGCGACGCGGGAGCACGTTATCGCAAGCTGGTACTGGAACAAGGCGGATCGAAGCCGGGGCGGCAGATGGTTCGCGATTTTCTGGGGCGGGATGAGGAATTTTCCGCGTTTTCGAAGTGGCTGAATGAGGAGTTCGAAGAGCAGGGAATAGGGAATAGGGACTAGGGACGAGGGAATAAAGGATCCGCGCGGAGAAGGAGGCCCGGTGAATAGATACCAGATTGCGCAGGTGAACATCGGGCGGATTCTTGCGGAACTGGCTGATCCCGTGATGGCGGGGTTTGTGAATCGGCTCGAGGAAATCAATGCCCTCGCCGATGCGAGCCCGGGATTTGTGTGGCGGCTGATTGTGGAGAACGGCAATGCGACGTATCTGCGGCCATTTGGAGATCCCCGGATGCTGCTGAACATGTCAGTGTGGGAGACGGCGGAACAACTCCGTCATTTCGTTTACAAGACGCTGCATGTGGAATTGCTTCGTGACCGGCATGCGTGGTTTGAAAAGCTTGCGGGAGTGTACACCGCACTTTGGTGGGTGCCGTCGGGACACATTCCAAGTGTTGATGAGGCGAAGAGGCGGCTGGAGCATCTTGAGACGCATGGGCCGACTGAATTTGCATTCACATTCCAATCGGTGGTTCCTCCGAGCGAAGATTTTCAGGACACGATTGACTGGGCGTCATTCCGGCCTTGTTCTGTCTTGTAAGTCGCACGTCCCATGATGTCAAGCTATGTTCATCACCCTTACCAGAGCATTTGAATGCTCGTTGAGCCTCTCAGTGCCAAAATCCAGCATCTAATCGTACATGCCGGAAAAAGGCTGAGCGATTAAGTTACAAATTGGGCGATGTTTGTACCGGAAGCAATTCTTAGTTCGCGCACTTAAACACCGTCTCCAAAGGCCCCCGCAATCGAAAAATAGAGAGAACTGTAGAGGAGTGGCTTGCTTTGACTTCACCTGATTTTCGTCGGATTGCCCTCAGCTTTGATGGTGCGGAAGAAGGTTCGCACATGGGGGCAGCGGATTTTCGTGTGGGCGGCCGGATCTTTGCGACGCTTGCCGCGGAGAGACACGGTTACGGCAATCTGATGCTGAATCCGGAGCAGCAGGCGGCCTTCCTGGCGGATCAACCGGAGATCTTTCTTCCCGTTGCCGGCACCTGGGGACGCAACGGCGCGACCCATGTGCGTCTCGCCCTCGTAAGCGAGGATATTCTTGCCGGAGCATTGCGCTGCGCCTGGAAACTCCGCATCGAGAAGAACCAGAATGCCCGCCAGGGTGCCCTGAATGCGGCGAGAAAGCGAAGCGCGGCCGCTACCAGAAATCCGGAAGTCATTATGATGGACAAGCGCCGCAAAGCTGAGATCCGCGCGCGTCTCACGACCCCCGAGATGCTGGAGAGCGTAAAGAGCCGTTATGGATTGAATGACTGAAACAATCTTCCCAGGCAGACTGGAGCGTGGCCGCCTTTCTGACAAGGCTGGACCCGGTCGGCCTCTGGTTCCGTAACGATCCTCGAGATCAAATTTCCAAATCAGTGTGAAGCGAGGCATACTTGCGACCGGCTTGCATGCGGGACCCTTCGCGATTGAGAATGGCGTGCGAGATTAATTCCATTCAGCCGGGGCAGCCGAAGTTGGTGCAGGTAATCGAAAGGTCCTTGCCATGACACTCAAAGTGCGATTCGCATTTCTCGCTGTTCTCCTTGTGTCGCTTGCCACTACGGCCCTGCCGCAATCGGAACGCAAGACCACAGCCGGCGCTGGTCCTGGCGGGCTGGCGCAGGTTACGTTTCTCGCGCATCGCCTGGGGACGGATCACGCGGAAGGCGTGACCACGCTGGATATGAATGGAGATGGCTACCTCGACATTCTGAGCGGCGCGTACTGGTATGAGAATCCGGGACCCAGCGGCGGCGACTGGAAGCGGCATCAATACCGCGAAGCCGGCACACTGGGCGAGTTTGTTGCCGATTGCGGCGAATGGACCATCGACGTAAATCATGATGGGGCACCCGACGTGGTGACCGCAGGCTGGCAGACCAATGGCATCTGGTGGTACGAGAATCCCAAGAAGCCCGGTGCGGAATGGAAGAAACATTTCATCACCGACAGCTACGACACCGAGGGTGGGGTGATGGCCGACATCAACGGGGATGGCGTTCCCGATCTTGTATTCGCCCACTACAACCACTCCGGAATTATCTGGATTGACTTTGCCGGACCCGAGCCGAAGGTGCATCATGCGGGCGGAGCGGAGCAGGATGGACACGGGGTGGGCGTCGCGGATATTGATGGCGACGGCCTGGCTGACATACTCACGCCGAATGGATGGCTCAAGCAGGTTGACGCCAACAAGAATGATTGGGAGTGGCATCCGGACTGGCAGATGGGCGACGCGGGATTTCCAATCATCGGGTACGACGTGAACAACGACGGCAAGATGGACGTGATTTACGGGCAGGGGCACAGCTACGGACTCTACTGGCTCGAGCAAATCGGTGAGGGAGACAATCGCCATTGGGTGCGGCGCGCGATCGATGAGTCCTTCTCGCAGGTGCATGCGCTCAAACTGGTGGATCTTGATGGCGACGGCGAACCGGAACTACTGGCAGGGAAGCGGTATCGCGGACATAACGGGAACGATCCGGGATCGTACGATCCGCTGGTTATTTACTACTACAAGATCGATCGGAAGACTGGCTCGTTCAGCCGCTATCCCATTAGTGTGAATGGGACAGCCGGGGCCGGAACGCAATTTGTGACCGAGGATCTGGATAAGGACGGCGACATCGATATCGTGGTAGCCGGGAAGACCGGGGTCCACTTCCTTGAGAATCTGCAGATCAACAAGGTTCCCAAGGAGCAGCGAGAGAAGGAACTCCTTTTAGACAAAAACTGGCCATTCCCAGGTGAAGGGCCGCAAGTGAAACAGGAGGAGGCGCCGAAGCCTCCGGGTAAGTAAACTTCTGAAAGCCAAAGATTTGTTCCGGTATTTCCGGGCCGGTTTCGGCTCAGGATCGGAGAATTTACGAAGCGGCGGAAGTTATGCCGGAGATTTCCACAGATAAATGAGTCTTTTTGAATAAATTTGCGCAGGAAGGGCAACGTTTTGGTTCTTGCTGCATCTGACTAGGTAATAAGCAGAGGCTTTCCCCGAATTTGACCCTTCCAAGAAAGGTAACTACTCCTTTTGAGGGTCTGATCAAGACCCCCTTCTCTCGACCCCTTCAGGACCTCCCTCCCAATAAAATAGCCTCTCGAGCGGGCCCACCGGAAGGTGGGCCCTTTCACTTTTCGGCGTGATCAGGGATCCCGCTACAATCAATTTGTGAAGCGGTCTGTGCCTTCCCCACCCGTTGAATCCGATAAAAACCTGCAAACCATCGACGATCTTTTCAAGATTGGGGGGCTGGTTCGTACCCGTCGCAAATCTGGGCCCGGTATTACGAGCCGGCTGCGCAAGATGCGTCAGAATGCGGCCGCGAAGGAGGAACTTGCCCTTCCTGCGCCGGTTCCAGCCTTGTCTGAAGACGGTGTCGGGCTTCTTCAGATACCTGGGTGGCGCGATCGGAAGACGATCGGCAGCTGGCTCTGGCACGGATTCAGCACGCGGCTGGGCGGCGTGAGCCGGGCTTACTGCGGGGAAAATGCGCCAGGCGAATTGAATCTCGGTTTTACCGCGGCTGACGATCGCGAGGTTGTTGTGCGGAATCGCCGACTGCTGGTGGAAGCTGTGACCGGCGATAAAACGACGCCCCTTGTGACTCTGCGGCAGTTTCACTCGAACCTTGTCAGGACTGCCGTCGCTGGCGATGCGAACCGCGAGCGCCCGTGGAAGGCTGACGGGGTGATCACTGCGGAGCCCGGGTTGCTGGTTGCGATTCAGACGGCTGACTGCATTCCGATTCTGGTCGCGGACCGAAAGCGCCGCGTTGTTGCAGCGTTCCACGCGGGTTGGCGAGGGACAGTAAAGCGGATCGTCGAACTGGGCATCGGGAAAATGCGGCTTGAGTTTGGCTCTCGCCCCGAAGATCTGATCGCGGCCATCGGGCCGGGGGTGGGGCAGTGTTGCTATGCCGTTGGAGAAGAAGTGATCTCGGAATTCGAATCGCAGTTCAGCTATGCATGCGAGTTGTTTCGCGAGGTCTACGACTCTGATCCGATTCGCAAGAGATATCCGATGCTGTTCCTTACGCAGCGGGCTCCGGGTCATTCGCTGATCGGCCCGGCGCGGCATCTGGACCTGATTGAGGCGAATCGCAGGCAGCTTCTCGATGCAGGGTTGAAGGCTTCAGCGATCAGTGTTACGGGCGGATGCACGAGTTGCCACACGAACCTGTTCTTTTCGCACCGCGCATCGCAGGGCCATGCAGGGCGCATGATGAGCGTGATTGGGATTCGGGGAAAGGCATCCCGGTAGCTCATGCAATTCGAAACTGCTAATCGCGCAGGAACACATTCAGCAATGATTTATGAACGCGGATGCGCGTGTTGTATTCAATGAATCCCAGCTTGCGAAAGCGACTCATGAAGGCGTTCACACGAGGGCGTGTACTCCCGATCATGTTCGCGAGAGCTTCCTGCGAGATCGGCTGAATCAGCGTATCCGCTTCTCCCGGCTGGCTATACTCGGCCAAAAGCAACAGGACGCGCGCCAGCCTCTTTTCGGCGGGATTAAAGAGTTGATCGATCAAGTCGGCCTGGGTTCTCAAGCTGCACGCGAGAAGGAAAGAGGAGAAGAGATATGAAAAGGACTGCTCCTCGCGCATGACACGAAGAAACTCCGGCCTGGAGATTCTCAGCGCAGTGCACGCTGTCATCGCTGTTGCGGTCGTTAGCCGCTGACCCGGCTCGGCGGCCATCGCCTTCTCGCCGAAAAAGTCGCCCGCCGAAACAAGTCGAATTGTCGCTTCCTTTCCGGCTGCGGACGCGACGGAGATCTTGACGCGACCTTTGTGAAGGTAGAAGACACAGTCAGCCGCGTCGCCCTGGGAGAAGAAGGCTTCCGCTCTTTTTAACTGGACGATCTTTCGCCCGGGCCCGGCGCTGGCCAGAAATTCGTCAACATCAAACCGAGTCTCGCTATCTCTTGCCATTGGCGGAGTCCAAACCTCAGCGATGTGTCGCCCAACAAAGCGATGAAGATACACGAGTTTGTCTATTATTTCGTCCATTATAGGGAACATGCCTGAAAAACCAAACGAGTGAGGCGTGCCGGCTGAGTGCGGAGTCCTGTCCCAAAAGGAACACCTGTCGATCAACCTCTTATTCCAGAATGTTTATAGTTCCGAAGTCTCTCTTGTAGTCCGGATTGAGGCAGACGGACCCGCGGGCAGAGTGTGCTCTCTCCTATGAAAAGAAAGTGTCGACCGTCAACCACAGCATTTTCTGAAGCACTTAGGCCGGACCTTCCGGCCTGTCGGCGCGTGCCTGCATCGCGGTATCCATTTCAGGATGCTGCGAAAATTGGCATTGCCACGAGGATGTTCATACATTCACTGAAGGAGAAATCCATTGGATCGACGTAATCGGATTCTGATTCCTGTTGTACTGCTAGTCGCCTTGGTTGCAATTGCGGGTTGCAAGAAGAAAACGCCTCCACCAGCGGCCGCAACTGCTCCTCCTGTGGCGGCGCCTGCCCCAACAGCGCAGATTAGCGCCGCTCCCACCGAGTTAAGTGCCGGTGGGCAGACTGTATTGACCTGGCGATCCACTGATGCAAACACGGCGTCAATCGAGGGGTTGGGAGATGTGCCCACCTCGGGCGTGAAGACTGTGACCCCAACCACTTCCACTACCTATCATTTAGTCGCTAGAGGTGCAGGGGGCTCGGCTGATGCATCGGTACGCGTAACCGTGAGCGCTCCTCCGGCGGCGGCCGCACCTGCAAACACAATGAGCGCCGAAGAGGAGTTCAAGGCCAATGTCCAGGACATCTTCTTCGATTACGACAAATATGATCTGCGCGGCGATGCACAGGCTACGATTTCTCACGACGTTTCGTATTTTGCGAGCCATCCAAACGTGAAGATTCTCATCGGTGGCTATTGCGATGAGCGCGGTTCAAATGAATATAACCTTGCATTAGGCCAGGACCGGGCCAGTTCGGCCAAGAATGCGCTCGTCAACGCCGGGATTGCCGCCAGCCGCATCCGAGTTATCAGCTACGGAAAGGAGAGACCTTTCTGTACCGATTCAACAGAAGCCTGCTGGGAACAGAATCGGCGCGACGGTTTCGGACTTGATCGCTAGGACCTGGAACGTATCCAGGTCATCTTAATGTTTGTTCGCTTCGCGAAAGGCTGCGCCAAGGCTGGAACTTCATCCTCAGGTTGCGGCTGCCAGCAGCCTGAAAATATGGGAGGACACTTACCGTGAGAGATTCACTGAAGACTCTTATTCTCGTCGGATGCATCTTGCCATTCGCTGTGTCAGCGACGGCTCAAGAGGTCGTGCATGCCCTTACAGGGACGGTACGTTCCATTGACCCTGCAAGCAAGACCATCACGATCTTCACAGACAACGGTTCCGAAGGCCTATTCAAAGACCTGACGAACCCCAAACTGAAAGTAGATTTCGATAAGAAGCTCCGCACCGACACCAGTAACGTTGACACCTTCAAAGGCGCGGGGGCATATGTGATCGTTTTTTATTTCGGGGACGGCGACGTGCGCACGGCCTTGGCACTGCGAAATCTCGGTTCCGGGCCGTTTACGAACGATATTGGAACCGTCGTGAGGCTCGATGGTCGAGAGCATCTTCTCTCGATCAAAACCAAATCGGGGTTGGTCAAGTCATTCAAGATTGCCGCCGACACCGTGGCAGAAACGGACCTCGGTGTTGTCAATGGAATCAAATATCAACCTGAAAAGGACGATCAGGTGAGAGTGGTGGCCACCACGGTGAATGGCGCCCCAACAGCGCTGTTTGTCCGGGCGATGTGAGCCGGAGACGCAGTCTTGAACTGGCGAGCGAAGAATCAGCGAGAAGGAATTGTCTTTCCGCTGCCAGTTATTCGCCCGCACTTTCAGTGTCTTAAGCGGTGAAAAGCCGCGACCCCAAAGGGTTGCGGCTTTCCCTGGAAGGTATGATCGCGCGAAGCGCTCTCTCATGCGACGAGAAATGCCTGCAGCTTTGCGCCTCGCGAATCGTGCGGTACGCAACGGGCTTTCAAGCCTTATCTATGAGGCTGTCGCGGCTGCTTCTCCGGGATTCACGAGGTCGCGAAGTTCTTTCGATGGCTTGAAGTATGGCACGCGTTTGGCGGGGACCTCTACGCGCTCTCCTGTCTTGGGGTTGCGGCCAATGCGGGGATTGCGCTGGCGGATGCGGAAGGAACCAAAGCCGCGAATCTCGATCTTGTCGCCGCTCTGCAATGCGGAAATCACCGAATCAAAAACCGTCTCCACGATGACTTCGCCATCGCGGCGCGTCAGGTCGCCCAGGCGAGTGACCTTTTCCACCAGATCTGCCTTAGTCATGTCCTCTGGCCTCCGTACCACAGGATAAACGCATTCGCCACATGGAGTTAAGAAAAAACCAATTCTTCTGTGAAATACCCATTCCTCAATCATCAGCTTGAGGCTTCACCTGGCAATTTCTTTGCCTGCACCGGCCCCGCATCGACCGCGAGGCGGTATGATGTCCTGAGTCTTCCCCCGCTGCCGTGTCATCGAGAAGGGAAGGAGCAGAACGTTGGCGGAGTATCCCAAGTACAGTATCGTCATTCCGGCGTTCAACGAGAGCGCCCGGATTCCGGCGACGCTTGAATCCGTAGTCGCTGCGATCCGCGCCAACCAGTGGCCGGCGGAGGTCATCGTGGTCAACGATGGTTCCACCGACTCTACCGCGCAACTTGTGCGCGATTTTGCGCTTAGGGCCCCCGAGGTCCGGCTGCTTGAAAACCCCGGAAATCGCGGCAAAGGCTATAGTGTACGGGCCGGAATCCTGAATGCACAGGGCGACATTGTCATGTTTACGGATGCCGATCTTTCGGCGCCTATGGATGAGGCCAGCCGCCTGTTTGCGGCCATCGCCAATGGCGCCGATATTGCCATCGGTTCGCGCTGGCTGGAGAGCGGGCGGCAGACCCACCGCCAGCCCTTGTACCGCCAGGTTTTCGGCCGTTGTTTCAATGCAGTTTGCCGGATGGTGATGCAGTTGCCCTTCGCCGATACGCAGTGTGGATTCAAGGCTTTTACGCGGGCGGCGGCGCACACGGTTTTCCAGCTTCAGACCATCGAGCGCTGGGGTTTCGATCCGGAAATTCTGTTTATTGCCATCAAGCGGGGATTTCGTGTGGTCGAGGTGCCGGTGAGCTGGGCTCATGACGAGCGCAGCCGGATGAGCTATCTGCGCGACGGGCTGCAGATGCTGAAGGAACTCGCGATCGTGCGGTGGAACGCGCTGACGGGCCGGTACAGCAAACATACTGAAGCCATTCTGCGCACAGGGGAGACGCGCTAGCCACACTGGCCCGGTCGCGCGAAAGTAGTTTTTCTTGTCTTTTCCCGATTCAGAATTCAGGTGGCACTCCGGCGGCGTGCGAGGTCACGCTCCGGTATCGCGTGGACCTCACCGCCATGATTTCCGGAATAACCGCCGCGGCGCCAACTCTGCGCGTGGTGCACAAGCTATGCGGATCGCTCTCGCCGCCTCGCCTCCCCTGCATCGATGCTTTCGCGATTGATGTCGCCTGATAGGTCGCGTGCCGCGTCCTTCTTTCCAAGCGATTCGTCGTCGGGAATTACGCGGATTGTTTGTACCCGCAACACACCCAGCAACTGCACGTTACGGGGTGCGTCATTCCGGCTCCCTTCGCGAAGATCATCGCCGGTGTACGCTTCGTCTTCAACCGAATACTCGTAGCTCGCGGCGTTTTCGCCAAGATCGGCATTGTGCCGGGCCAGGATCGATTCTGCTTCGGCTGCGCGATCTCCGGCCTGGACGGTTACGACGGCGGCGTCCTTCCCGCGCCGGAAACGATGCGCGAAGTAACGAGCCCGATCATCGGGAATATTCATTGCTGCGAATGAACCTTGCAGGTCCAGGTTGTCGTCGTACCCATCGTCGAATTGTCCGGTGGTGGCCGGAGCAAGTTCGCGATTGGCAACGTCGCCGGGCGCGCGCTCTTCCTCGCGAACTTCAGCCTCCTTACCCGTGAACCATGACTTGATCTTGTCCCACGTCGAGGGCTCCTTGTCGTCGGTTTCGTAAACGGTAGTGTTGCCGAACGTTGAGGAGGTTCCGGTATAGGAACCGTGGTGCGCAATGCCGAGGTGGGCGGATGTGAAGCCTGCCTTCTGCAGGTCATCGACTGCCTTTCGGGCATCGCTGCTGTTCTCAAAATAGGCGGCGAGGGCGGGGGTAGAGAATTCTGTCTGAATCATAAATACCTCTTGGGGTTGGGGAACAAGAACGTACGGATCCGGGTAACAGCGCCGAGGAAGAGCGCTGTCCGACTGCTCTCAAATCTCGCGGTTTGGGTCTTGCTGAAGTCTTAGGATGGGTGCCGGATACGGATGGTTTTCCGCGCGGTCAAAATCAATTGTGGATTGCCGCCGGTTTTAAGTCTCGTTGCGGTTGCGGCATCAGCAGGTGCGGTTCTCGACAAGCCATGCTGCTTTCATCCGTTGGTAATCAGGCGGTCGCGGTGGTTGCCTCTGCCTGCAATCCACGGGCTTCGATCTCGAATTCGCGAATCTTGTACTTCTGAATCTTGCCTGAGAGCGTTGCGGGGAATTCGTCGACGAAGCGCACATGCTCGGGGATTTTGTAGTACGCAATCTGGCCCTTGCACCACTCCCGGATCTCGGTTTCGCTAGCTTCAACGCTAGGCCGCAGACGAATCCAGGCCACGACGATCTCGCCGAGACGGGCGTCGGGCAATCCAACTACCTGCACCTCGCCGACCTTGGGATGTGTGTAGAGGAACTCTTCCACTTCGCGGGGATAGATGTTTTCGCCGCCGCGGATGATTACGTCGCGGGAACGGCCGGTGATGTGGAGGCATCCGTCTTCGCGCATGACGCCGAGATCGCCAGTGTGCAGCCAGCCGTCGGGCTTTACCACGTTCGCCGTACCGACGGGGTCGCCATCGTAGCCTTTCATCACCGCATAGCCTCGAACGCAGATTTCGCCCTGCATGCCAATCGGCAGCCTGGCGCCATCGGTGGTTGAGATCACCTGGATCTCGGTTTGCGGCATCGCGCGGCCCACGGTGTTGACGCGGATCTCGAGCGTGTCGCCAGCGTCGCTCATGGTAACGACGGGCGAGGTTTCAGTCTGGCCGTAGGCGATGACGAGTTCGCCGATGTGCATCTCGTTCAGGACCCGCTTCATCAGTTCGACAGGACAGGGAGCGCCGCTCATCATGCCGGTGCGCAGGCTGGTGAAGTCGAAGGTGGAGAAGTCGGGCAATCCGAACTCGGCGACATACATTGCCGGTACGCCATAGACGGATGTTGCTCTTTCGTCGTGAACGGCCTGTAGAGTTGCGCGGGCGTCGAAGGTCCAGTTGGGAAGGATGAGGGCTGCGCCGGAATTGAGTGCGCTCATGGTTCCGATGACGCAGCCATAGCAGTGGAAGAGCGGAACCGGCACGACGATGCTGTCCATCTCGCTATAGTGAAATCCCTGGGCGAGATACTGGCCGTTGTTGACCACGTTATGGTGGGTGAGCATTACGCCCTTGGGCATGCCAGTTGTGCCGCTGGTGTACTGGATGTTGGCGACGTCGTTGACCGATACGTGATCGGGCGATTGTCCCGCGGACTCCAGCAGGGCTGGCCATTGTGGCGAATCGAAGTAGATGATGTGCTGCAACTCGAGTTTCAGACCGTGGCAGGCGCGCTCCAGGACTTCTTGGTAATTTCCGCGCTTGTCCTGATGCCAGAGAAACAGCGCTTTCATCCGCGAGCGCGTGAGGGTGTACTGCAACTCGTGGGAACGATACGCGGGGTTGATGTTGACCAGCGCCGCTCCTGCACGCGCGCAGCCCATGTGCAGCATCACCCACTCGATGCAGTTGGTGGACCAGAGGCCGACGCGGTCGCCGCGCCGGATGCCGAGCGACCATAGTC
>NZ_JBARMD010000312.1:0-3446 GCF_049802275.1 Occallatibacter sp.
GTCAGTGATTGTTGCAGCATCCGCCTTAATATTTGGCAACCTGACCGCACCGCCACTGCTTGCTTCCGATTCTGTCCATCCTGCAGAAATCCGAGAAGTCGGTGTTCCGGGCACTCACCCGCTGGATTCAGCGGTCGTTGATCTGACCAGGTACGGCTATGCAGAGCAGGAGTATTACGCG
Source organism: Occallatibacter sp. (assembly GCF_049802275.1). Taxonomy (NCBI): domain Bacteria; kingdom Pseudomonadati; phylum Acidobacteriota; class Terriglobia; order Terriglobales; family Acidobacteriaceae; genus Occallatibacter; species Occallatibacter sp. The sequence goes on from NZ_JBARMD010000312.1 coordinate 182, forward strand.
AGTGGAACCGCCAATCGGTATCGAATCAAGAACAGGTTGGAAACAGCGACGCTTGTAGACAGCGGGCATGCATACAACACAAGGATCATGGTGCGGAAGCCAATCGATCCCAAACGCTTCAACGGAGTCGTGGTGGTCGAGTGGTACAACGTATCGGCAGGGCAGGACATTGATTTCTGCTGGGGAGGATCCTATGACTACTTGATGCGCGAGGGTTACGCGTGGGTGGGCGTCTCGGCCCAGCGCGCCGGCATCAAGCAACTCAATGCGTGGAATCCGGCTCGCTACGGCTCACTGAGCGCCGAAGCTTCAAACGATGATCCTCAAGGCGGCACGCTGGACGACCGTGGCGATGTGCTTTCGTGGGACATTTTCGGACAAGTTGGCGCAGCCCTTTTAAACCACCGTGGCCCGAACGATCCGCTGGCGGGACTTGTGATCAAGCATCTGATCGCCGTCGGTGAGTCACAATCGGCGCTGCGCCTGACCGCCTACTACAACTCGATTCAGCCCATTCACAATCTTTATCAAGGATCTGTCTACTACGACGCCGCCGGAAGTCTGCGAAGCGACACAAAGGTCCCGGCCATCAGTGTCGGAACAGAGTTTGGAGCCGCCTTTCCGGTAATTGCAACGGTCGGCGACAGTCCCTTTCTGCGTCGCTGGCCGGTTGCCGGCACTTCGCATGTGAGCTTTCAGGAAATGGATGGGTACGTCGATGTGGAAACCCTGCGGGATGGCTTCTTAAAGTCGCCCGATGGCAAACCACTTTCCCTCACGCAGGCAACTCCGGGATGCAAGCAGACTCCGCTTTGGAGCAAAGTGCCAACCGAGTTGGTTCTCAATTCCGCATACGAGCACCTGAATCTTTGGATCAACGACGGTACGGCCGCTCCTGCCGCACCGCAGTTTGAGCGGAACGCGGATGGTACCCTCAAGCGCGATGCGGATGGGGAGTTGCTGGGTGGCATACGCCTGCCGCAACTTGCAGTACCGACGGCGCAGAATTCTGGATTCAACTCAGGCCCCGGCACGTGCATGCTCGCGGGCTTTCATCACGACTACAGTTCCATAGAACTCAAAGCACGTTACCACGATCACGACGGTTACGCGCACGAGGTAGACAAGGCAACGCAGGAGGTTTTGGACGCTGGCTTCATCCTGCCTTACGATGCTAAGCAGATCAGGCAGTCCGCAAATGCGTCGAAGCTATTCCTGGAGAGAGGGGGAGATGTGAACACGGATCGACAGGCAAAGGGCGATATTGAAATCCAGGAATTGCTGCGCACTGATGCGTCGTGGAATGGCATCGCATACGGCGCGTACCCAGTGGGGGTGGCAGAACCAGTCGTGGCGAAGATTACCATTCCGGCGCACAAAGAATTGACGTGGCACTCTCATCCGATGCCGAGCTTTGCTTATGTTCTCTCTGGTGAGATCACCGTGGAGGACGATAAGGGCAACAAGAAGCATTTCACCGCAGGTGAAGTGATGCCGGAGACGGTTCATACGGCTCACCGCGGTTTCGTGGGCGATCAGCCCGCAACCTTCATCGTCTTTTATGCCGGGACGAAAGGCATGCCGCTCTCACAGCCGGCCAGGTAGGCCAATCGACTTAGCCCAGGAGACTCTCCGTATGGGTTCCAGCGTGCCTCGGATCTACCGGCAACTCTCACTGACTGCGGTCTCCATGGCAACCTTTCTTGCGCCCACAGGAATTGCCGCTCAGTCCTATCGATTGGACTCCGACAAGGGTTTGCTGCCACACAACGTATCCGTCGATGCCGTGTCCTATCGAGGGCGAAATGCTGTTCGCGTGAGAACGCTTCCGAGCGCAGACGCGATCTACGATCCTCAGAAGTCTGGGACGGGAGGCGGAGTCGTCGTTCTCGAAGGGTCTAAGTTTCATAACGGCACGATCGAAGTTGACGTCGCGGGAATGCCTCAGGCCAGTGCGCCGGCTCTAGCACGCGGGTTTGTCGGGATCGCGTTTCGCGTGCCGCCTGACGCTTCCCGGTATGACTACGTCTACATACGTCCTACGAACGGGCGCGCCGAAGATCAGGAACGGCGAAACCACTCGACGCAATACGCGTCGTTTCCCGACAACGAATGGTTGAAATTGCGCACCGAGTCACCGGAGAAGTACGAATCGTACGTGGACCTTGTGCCGGGCGAGTGGACTCACCTCAAGATAGAAGTTAGTGGCGTCAAGATGCGGCTTTACGTCAACGGAGTGGCACAGCCAACGCTGCTGGTGAATGATCTTAAGTTAGGCGATGGTAGTGGAGCAGTCGCCCTGTGGATTGGCGTCGGGACCGAAGCCTACTTCGCCGACCTTAGACTGAAGACCGAAGGGCCGTGACCTGACTGCGCATTGGAAAACCACGAACGAAGGTGAGAGACCTACTCTGATAAACGCTCCTATCCCGAGTCACGGCCCTCGCATAGCACATCGCCAACTACTTATCGAGCAGTTGAGCCGGAAGGTTCGTAGTTCCGGATGTATTACAGCCGATGCCGAAGTTTCGCTTGCAGCAGCCTGTTAGACGAGACCGATACAACAATTGTCGCTGCCTGAATCTACAGGCTACATCTTAGTGTTCTGATTTTGATCGCGCCGCAATTGCCAGCAGGGAGTCTCACCATCCTGCGAGAAGATTGAAGCCGAGCAGGCAACGTCGCTCGTCCCAAGATAGTCATATTCCGATTTGTTGCCTTTCAAAGGAACAACAAGAGTCTGGCTCACCTTGACGGATCCCTGGGGCGATCCGCGCACCTTGTAAACTGTCCAGTCGCCGACATAGAGCGCCACGAATGCCGCCAACAGCGCCACGACAATTCGCCGCACCCACCTGACAATCGCACCTGTTCTCGCTCGCAGCATCTCCGTCCGATGGTACTTGATCCGCGCAGGAGTAAACCCCAAAAGGCCACACCATTTCAGGAATTGCCGTAGAATTCCCGTTGATTGTACTGGCCTGGAGACCGACCAATGAACATCAGCCGCCATATCCATTTGCCACTGTTCCTCTTCTTCATCGCTTGCGCCACCGTGCCAACCTCAGCGCAAGCGCTCCAGGCCAATGACAAGTCTCTCGTCGTCGCCACAACGGCCGGCCAAATCAATGGCACTCCACGCTCCGGCGGCGGCGCGGAGTTCCTCGGCATCCCTTACGCAGAGCCGCCCATCGGCAATCTTCGCTGGCACGAACCGCTGCCCGCGAAGTCCTGGACCGGCGTTCGCAGCGCCACGACCTTCGGC
>NZ_JBARMD010000313.1:0-3774 GCF_049802275.1 Occallatibacter sp.
GACGAAAACTGCTCATGAAAAAGCCGCGGCGAAACCTGAGGTGAGGCATCGCATCGTAGAGTTTGCAGAAGGGTTCAAGGGTTGGACAAAACCCGAGCGGAAGAAGCATTTGAAAGCCCTGCTATCGATCGAGGGAATCTCTATTCGCTCTTTGGCGGAAGACACTAAGACCCGTGAGTCGACACTTCGTTACTATCTTGATCCCGCACTGGAGGATAAAGGCGCTTCTGTTCCGTCGAAACAGACCCCTCTTGTTCAACAGCCTAAAACTCCAGGACCTGCGTCGCCGCGGCGACCGGCGATCCTGCAGGAGATCCCTGCACGTAAAGCCTCCCCCAAGATTCCGGTAAAATTACCTCCAAGACCACAACCAACCGCTCAACAAAGGGGACCCAGCGATCTTGCCCAGTTCATTCTCGAGTTTCTTGAAATGCGAGGAAGCCCTTTGGGTGTGACAGAACCTACAGAGCTCATCGCTGTCTCGGACACCACTCGAGTGCTGTTGAGGGAGTTACCCGAGCCTCCGAATCTCGGTTTGGGTAGTGTCCCCACCGGAGACGAGCGCACAAAACTTATTAACCAGGCCCACTGTGGACCACACGGCGATGGCACTTCCCAAAGGTTATCTGTGGGACTACGCAATGTCCTGCGGCAGATCGGTGCAAACGAATCAACTTGGAGCAACGCGCTCCATGAAGTTGAGAAAATCCTGGGCCAACGCCATAAAGACCAGCAACCTCAACCGGCCAGCAAACCAGTTCAGAAGCGCCGCTCGCGCTCGGCGCAGATTACCTGGTCCCCAGGATGGCGTGTGAGGACGCTGCCAAAGTGAGCTCGAGGTTCGACACTCCATTAGGAGGTGTTCATCGAGGCGTCGCGGTAGAGCGTGTTCCTTGAGGCCTCGTGAGCCTTTTGAGACGGTAGATGTCCCTTCTCTATGAGAAGGTGCAGCAAATAGCCCAGTCTCTTTCGGGTATACGTTCCTGCATAAGATTGATCAGTTCCCACATTGCATCCCCGCACTCACAGGGAACCTCGCGCGGCTTTCAGATCTCCCCGATTCCATCTTGCTCGCCACCGGGCAGTGTCCTATACACTACCCGCCACCGGCGGATAGAGCCGGTTGGACATACAATGCGCGCAGCGACGTCGTCGCTGGCGTCGCGCTTCGGTGCATGAAGCCTACAAAGAAGCAATTCGTCTCCTCCTGCCGACTACAAATTAACCCGCATACGCTTGCCAGAGCGCTGCAGCACTGCGCGGATGGTTGGGGGCGAAGTCCGGAAGGGCCTCCTGTTGCGTCGCCTGATGTCTCTTCCCTCACCCGGATACGTGATTTATCCCGTCTCATCTGAGGCCATGTGCCGATGGTAATTGGCGCGTCAGTGCCAGATTCTGGAAGTGCGTCAACAATACCCGCAGCACGCAACCACCAGTGCGACTTCGAAGCCGAAGGCGAATGGAAAATACAGGGACGCAAATTCCAACGCACCAGCATGCCAAACATGGGTTTCAGCGGGCGTCGGGGCGAGATCGCCCGCGATGGAGTTCGATTGGCCGACGCCTCATTCCAGAGATCCACAATGAGTTGACCGGGGATGGGTTTGGCCGCGGCGAAAGCGGCACGGAAATGGAGAGGAACAATGGCGCCCGATTTCGACCGCGTCCAAGTCGATCTTACATAGCAGGGCCATCGGCAACGTTGGTCAGAGCGGGGCCCCGGTGACCTGGCGCGTGCGTGAAAGATTCTGAATCCTCAGGTTTCCCCACCCCATCCAACGATCACAGCGGTGTTTGCTGACGGCCGGGAGGCCGGTCACGTCGCTCGACGTGATGCGTGGACCGGAATGAGCGAAAGCTTCGACGTTTGGTTGTGGATTTGGGCAACCCGCCGCCGGTGGAGTGAGGATACGCCCCTCCAAGCGAATAGGCTGAATCCAAGCCGCGCAACTGGACCTGAGGTCCATGAGCACCACACCATCTTTCTTTGAACTCTCCCTACGTGCGATTCGTGAGGTAAAAAAAGGCTTTCACCGATTTGGTCTCAGCGCCGAGGGGCGCAGGATCATTAGTGGGGGCGAGAATTGAGCGTCTTCGAACAGCACTATTCCCCGAAGCAGCTGGCCGAAAAGTGGGGATTCTCGGCTCGGTTTGTCCGCGATCTGTTTGCCCGAGAACCTGGCATCCTGGTCGCGGATCGCCCGGAGGAGTTACACAAGCGGCGATACACCACCCTGCGTATCCCGGAGAGCGTGGCGCTCCGGGTCTATACCAGGATGCAATCGAAGGGCCGGGTCAGGAAAAGCCAAACCCCATCCCGTCCAGCGCCTCTTCCAGTCGAGCCTGCAACATCTCTTCGCGCCGCCTAACCCAGGGAGCGTAATGCTTTTCGGTCGTTTGGATGCTCGTGTGAGTCAACAGACGGCTGACATCCTCCAGCATGAAGCCGGCCAGCAACAACTCGATCGCGAAGCTATCTCGCAACTGGTGCGAGTGGAAGCTGAAGGGCTTGCCCTGCTCGTCCTTGAAGTTCAGAAAGGGATTCATCTCCGCGATAACCTTGCCCCAGCGGGACGAGAGCGTCTTCAGTTTGGTGATTCCCTCGCCCCACAGGAAGTAGCGCGACTTGAATCGCTCCCGCTTCGGGGATAAGGCCGCCAGCGCCTCCACCACCCGGGCCGGAAGCCTACGTTCCACTTTGGCGCCGGTCTTCTCCGTATGCGTGAGAAGCCGATCTCCCCTCACCGCGGCGCGGGGGAGAGCGAGGCAGTCAACCAACCGCATTCCGGTTGCCCTTTGCAGCAGAAATTGGGCCCGCAACTCCCTGGCCCACTCGCGCACCTCTCCGGATTGAGACTGGCAGAACGGATCGATCGCCTGGAGTAGCTTCTCGAACTGCCTCGGCGTCAGGGGTTGAATGGCCGCGTACTGCGGCCGAACGCGCCTTAAGTTCTTGGCTGGATCCTCCTCAATCAGCTTGATGCTCGTGGCCCATTTGAAGAAAGCCTTCATTCGCACCAGGAACGAGGACTGGGTGGTCGATCCCATTCGCTCGTCCCTATGCTCGGCATTCTTTTTCCACAATCCGCGCCATTCATCGAGCAGGTTCGGTGTGATCTCGTCGAGGCGGACAATCTGCTTTCTCTTCGACCAGGCACGGATCCGATTGGCCGATGAGGTGTAGGCCGTGATGGTTCCCTCGGACGCATCCTTGTGGCTGAGAAGCCACCGGGCAACAGCATCCTCGAGCGTTATCCTGGCCGCCTGGACGGCGGACTTTTCTGTCTCCGCTTCCTGCTCCCGGCGAATCCGATCAGCCTCCATCTTCCGGATCTTCTGCTTGTCCGGATTGAGCCAGCCGCGCTGCTCGGCGGCGAGTTCCTCCGCCTTCTCCCAGCTTCTTGTTTTAGCCGACACTCTGCGATCGCGGGCGCCGTCGTAGACATAGAGCCACTTGGGGCAGTTGCAACCCCTGCCGTGGTACACGGGGTTGCCCTTGTGGGGGCACGTCTCGACGTGTCGAGTGTAGACGCTGACGGTTACTTTGAGAGGAGTGCCACTGGGATCGTTCATGGGATTTATCGTACAACTGTCGTACAAAACCCTATGTGACAAGTGTAAGTCTTTTAGAATGTGTCCAGAAATGAACTCATTCAGTTCTTTCCTGCTTACCTATCGATTGTAAATCAGCGAGCGGCTGAATCCGGGGTTCCCCGGTCGGCCGGTTCCGGGGAAGGTATTGAGGCGCCTCAACTTTGACGAAGAGACGCGATG
>NZ_JBARMD010000314.1:0-16881 GCF_049802275.1 Occallatibacter sp.
CAGCAGTTCCGGCATATTGACGTTCGGATCCACCTTGGTGATGTCGGCCACGGCGGCGTAATCGTCTGGCCCCTTGCGGTCTGCCTGCGCCCACCCCGCATCAATCAGCATGTACGCAAATCCCGACTTCGAAGCAAAGTCGATGTAATGCTTCATCGTCGCCGTGTTCATCCCCGGCTTCGTGCTCATACTCGGCGCAGCCTCGCCTGACCACCAATCCCACGCCGACTTTCCCGCCTTGATCCACGACGTGTCGGCAATCTTCGAAGGCGGGTTCAGGTTCAACACGATGTTCGATTCAACCAGCCGCCCCGGCTCGTCACCAATCATCAGCACACGCCACGGTGTTGTGACTGGAGCGTCGGCCTCTACCGCGATCCCGGGCTTATCAATGCGAGGCGAAAGCTCCGCGCGCAAGCCGAAACGCGCATCCGCCTTGCGCAGATACATGCCCGCATAGTTCTCGATATGCGCCTCCGTCACGGCCACCCAGCCCGACCCCGGAACATCCGCCAACAGTGGCAATGCGATAAGCCAGTCGTGGTGTATCCCGCTCACGTGACGCATCTGGTATTCATCTTCATACGAAGATTGAAAGCCATCCACAATCAGTGGATAGAGCGGCGCATCCTTCGCGAAAGTAAACTCCGTCAGCTCGCGTTCGATGCGAATGTCTTTCAGACTCTCCTGCGCGGGCACCATATACCGGAACGCAACACCATCGTCATACGCTCGAATCTCAATGGAGAGCTTCCTCCCGGACGCATCCTCAAAGTCCGCAAGAATTGATTGGTAGTGATCCCGCACCGTGCTCGCCTTGCCAACCGGAATGGCATACGTCTCATCGTGCTCCGTCGTCCGCACATTGACGCTGCGCATTCCCGCTCCCAGCGCCGGCTGCCCCTGCAGCTTCAGCCCCAGCACGCTGTCATCCACAAGCCGTTTGCCGCGAAATTCAACAGCATAGCGGATGTCGTTGCTGGCCGGTTCCGTCGTTCGTTTCGTCGACCCGTCGGAAAGCAAAAAGACAATTTGGCCACTGGGCGATTTCACTTGAGTCCCCGCTGCATCCAGATTCTGTGCCACCGCGACAATTCCGCTCAAAAATGCAAATAGAAGAGGGTATACCGATGTGCGTCGCATCTCGTGGGGATCATACCACTGCCTCACGAAGAGCCAACGACAGATTCCGGGGTGGGCCTCCGAGAGGTGATTCACGCCGGCTAAAGGAGATTCAAGCCCGCCGAGAATGCCTTGAAGTCTCCATCCCGGGTGATGAGGGCAGTATCGGCGTCAATGCAACATTGTGCGATCAAGGCGTCGCCCAGCCGAGCTTTCCTTTTCCGAGCGAGAACCTTTGCGCGAAGCTTTCCGGCTCGATGCCAGAATCCATCCTTCAACGCCACCAGTGGCAGTTCCAGGAGAGTTTGTGCCACAGAAGCTGAGAGTTCAGGGTCGCTTAGCAATTCTGTCAGTACCGGAGGCGGCATAACCACCTGATGGGATTGAAGCGCCCTGGCCAGCGCGAGAACATCGTCTCCCTGCTCTCCCTCAAAGAATGAAATCCATGTACTGGTGTCAGCGGCGATCATCGGTCTGCCTTCAACTCCTCAAGTCTTTTTGAGAATCGGACTTTCCCTTGAAGTTGAAGAAGACGCTCGTATGCTCTCCCTGCCGCAACAAGTTCAAGCCCAGTACGAATGGTTTGAGTGATCCCGGCACCACTTGCCTTTTGCGCCTTGCTCAGAAGCGCTGCGGGAACTTCCACGGTAATTTTTCGTGCTGCTGGCATTCCAGTTTTCCTTTACCATATTGTATACCAGCATTAAGTATGGGATGTGGTCTGCAGAAATAAGATCAAACAGGCATCCTATGCCCATATCGTTTTTCGCCATAAGTGAGGGCAGGTGACTGTCACATCGAGGAGGAATCGAGTCAGTTCGTGTAGATCCTCACGTAATCCACCTGCATCTCACTCGGAAAAACCGTCGTCGCATCCGGGTTGCCGGGCCAGTCGCCGCCGACCGCCAGATTGAGAATGATGAACTGCGGTCCCTGGTCGAACGGCCAGGTGCCCGGGAAGTTGGCCGGCGTGAAGGTGGCATACACATTCGCCGGATCGTCCACGTAGAACTGCACCTGTCCCTTGCTCCAGATCATGCCGTAGGTATGCCAGTCCGCAGCCGAGAATCCGGCGGGATGGTATTGCTGCGTTCCGTTCGCTTCGCTCACGCTGGTTCCTCCGTGCACCGACCCCGCAATCCAGTCATACCCCGGCGGCGTTCCGCCAACAGAAAGCGCAGGATTGCTGCCGTCAATGTGCTCCATCACGTCCAGTTCGCCGCACGACGGCCAGGCGACCTTCGTAATGTTGTTGCCCAATAGCCAAAATGCAGGCCACATTCCCTGGCTCTCCGGCAGCTTCATCCGAGCCTCGATACGGCCGTACATGAAGCTGAAGAGCCCCTGCGTTTTCATGCGGGCCGAAGTGTACGTCGTTCCCGAAGGATTCACGGCAACAATGTGGAGGATTCCCGATTCATCGATATAAGTATTCGACCCCGTGCATGGCGCCGTTGTGGAATCCGCCGCGCAGTAGGTCTCCAGTTCGTTGTTGCCGCAGCAGCGGAATCCGGTGTCGTACGTCCACGTCGTCGAACTCGGAAGCCAGTTCAAAAGGCCCGGCCTCGTAAACTCGTCGCTCCACACCAGCGTGCCCGACGCGATGTTCGGGCTGAAACTCTGCGAGGCCACCGTGCTGTTCGAATATCCCGAGGCGACCGCCACAGCCTTCACCGTCAGATTCGACGAAACGAGAAAAGGCGCATAGTAGGCCATGGACGTGGTCGTCGGCGTGGAGCCGTCGATTGTGTAGTAGATCGTTGCAGTGCCGGTGATATCGGCCAGCGTGACAATCGCTGCACCGTTCTGCACCGGCACGGACGAAATTGTGGGCGTCGCGGCCGGCGTTGCTGTCGTTCCGACACCACCTCCACTGCTGCTGCCGCCGCCCCCTCCACCACAACCGCAAATCAGCGCACTTGTCAAAACCAAAGCAGTAAACATATCAGCCCTCATCCCCACGTAGACTCTCCCCATCTGACGACGAAAAGGCATAACTTCTTCGCCGCCCAACATCAAAACATTCGCGTCTGACAGGGTCAATCATTTTCGCCCTGGCCGGATGTGACTCAGGGCACAACATCTAAGGAAAAAGCGCGATTCACACCTGTACATCCAGATCATCGCGTCGCTTCAAACAATCGCTTGTCTCATTCTTCAAGAAAGGCTCGCATGGGAACGATTGACGGCATGCCGCATCGTCGCGCAGACGGATCAGGCTTGTCACTACCCTCGCTCGTAGTTGAGATTCGGCGAAAGCCAACGCTCCACTTCGGCTACGCTCATGCCCTTGCGCTCCGCATAATCCGCCACTTGCTCGCGATCGATTTTGCCCAGCGAGAAATAGCGCGACTCAGGATGCGCAAAATAAAGCCCGCTCACGCTCGATCCCGGCCACATCGCATACGACTCGGTGATGCGAATGCCCGTCTTCGCCTCAACATCCAGCAACTGCCAGATAGTACCCTTCTCCGTGTGGTCTGGACACGCCGGATATCCCGGCGCTGGCCGGATGCCGCGATACTTCTCCTGAATCAATTCCGCGGGGTTAAGCTTTTCTTCGCGCCCGTAGCCCCACTCATCGCGTACCCGTTTATGCAAGCACTCGGCAAACGCCTCTGCAAGCCGGTCCGCAAGCGCCTCCGCCATGATCGCGTTGTAGTCGTCATGCTCAGCGCGGTATTTGTCGGTCAATTCCTTCAGCCCGATGCCGGTAGTCACCGCAAACGCCCCAATGTGATCACGCAACCCCATTGCCTTCGGCGCAATGAAATCGGCCAGTGACCGGCACGGCTCGCTGCCTTCCTTATTCGCCTGCTGACGTAGAAAATGAAAGCACTCCAGCTTCTTCGCGCGCGTCTCGTCTGTGAAGAGCTCGACATCATCGCATACCGCCGATGCCGGAAATAATCCGTAAACACCCCGCGCCGTCAGCAGCTTCTTTTCAATGATCCTGTCCAGCAGTGCATTGGCTTCCGTAAACAGCAGCCGCGCCTGTTCTCCCTGCTTCTCATCGTCCAGAATGCGCGGATAAACGCCCTTCAGTTCCCATGTATGGAAAAACGGCGTCCAGTCGATATACTCCCGTAGCGTAGCCAGCGGAAAATCCTCCAGCACACGCACCCCGGTGAATTCTGGAGTCGGAATATCTTCGGCGCGCCACTCGATAGGCGTGTGCCGCGCGCGGGCCGCCTCAAGCGAAATGGTCTTCTGCTTCGGCGTGCTGTGTGCCTTACGAACCGCCTCATACTCAGCGCGATGCTGCGCCACGAACTCCGGCTTTCCCTCGTCGCTCAACAGGCTAGTTGTCGCCGGAACAGCACGGCTCGCATCGATGATGTGCACAACCGGCTCGCTATAGTGCGGCGCAATCTTCACCGCCGTATGCGCCCGGCTCGTCGTCGCTCCACCAATCAGCAGCGGCACCTTGAATTGTTGGCGCTCCATCTCACGCGCCACGTGCACCATCTCATCGAGCGACGGAGTAATCAATCCGCTCAGCCCGATGATGTCGGCTTTCACTTCCTTCGCGCGTTCCAGGATCTTCTCCGCCGGAACCATCACGCCAAGGTCGATCACTTCGAAGTTGTTGCAAGCCAGCACCACGCCCACGATGTTCTTGCCGATATCGTGCACATCGCCTTTCACTGTTGCCAGCACAATCTTTCCCTGCGCCTTCACCACCTGGCCCGCTGCCTCCATGGCCGCTTTTTCGGCTTCCATGAAAGGAAAAAGGTAGGCGACCGCCTTCTTCATCACGCGCGCCGACTTCACCACCTGTGGCAAAAACATCTTTCCTGCACCAAACAAATCGCCAACCACGCTCATCCCCGCCATCAGCGGGCCTTCAATCACCAGCAGCGGCCGCCCAAGCTTTGCGCGCGCCTCCTCGGTATCAATCTCGATATAGTTGTCGATCCCCTTCACCAGCGCGTGAGTCAGACGCTCCTCAACGGTTCCATTGCGCCACTCTTCTGCCTTCTTCTCCGTAACAACCGCACCCTCGCCCTTCAGCGACTCGCCAAACTCCACCAGCCGTTCCGTAGCGTCGTGGCGCCGATTCAGCAGCACATCCTCAACCAGTTCCTTCAGCTTCGGTTCGATCTCCTCGTACACCTCCAGCATCCCCGCATTCACGATGCCCATGTCGAGTCCCGCCGCAATGGCGTGATACAAAAACGCCGAATGCATCGCCTCGCGCACCCGATTATTGCCCCGAAAACTAAATGAGATATTCGAGGCGCCGCCGCTCACCTTCGCATGGGGCAGGTTCGCCTTGATCCATCGCGTCGCATTGATAAAGTCGACCGCGTAGTTGTTGTGCTCCTCCATGCCGGTAGCGACCGTAAGGATGTTCGGATCGAAGATGATGTCCTCGGCCGGAAACCCGACCCTATCCACCAGAATCCGATATGCCCGTTCGCAAACACGAATCTTGTCTTCGAAACTCGCGGCCTGCCCTTGTTCATCAAACGCCATCACCACCGCTGCCGCGCCGTACTTCAGCACCGTGGCCGCATGCTCGCAGAACTTCGTTTCCCCTTCTTTCAGGGAGATCGAATTCACAATACCCTTGCCCTGCAGGCACTTCAGCCCCGCCTGAAGCACGGCCCAGTTCGAAGAGTCGATCATGAATGGGACCTTGGCGACCTCCGGCTCGCTCCCCAGCAGTTGCAGAAAGCGCGTCATCGCCGCGACGCCGTCGATCATCCCCTCGTCCATGCAGATGTCGAGAACGTTAGCGCCGTTCTCCACCTGCTGCCGCGCGACGCTTACGGCCTCTTCGTACTTGCCGTCCTTCACCAATCGCGCAAACCTCGGCGAACCGGCCACATTGGTCCGTTCGCCGATCATGATGAATACCCCGGCTTGCTGCGTAAACGGCTGCGATCCAGAGAGACGCAGTGGCTTCATCGACTAACCTCGGCTGTGCCTAGACTCTGATCCGAAAGATCTTTTGCATGAAATGCCCGCGGAGCCATGCCCTCCAGCGCCTTCGCAATCGCGGCAATATGTTCCGGCGTATTTCCGCAGCACCCGCCCGCGATATTGATCAACCCCGCCTTCGCAAATTCACTAAGGTAACGCGCCATGTCCTCCGGCCCAAGATCGAATCCTGTCGCCGAGAGCGGATTCGGCAACCCCGCATTCGGATAGCACGAAATCGCCACGTTCGCTTTCTCTGAAAGCTCCGACAAAAACGGATACATCAGGTCCGGCCCCAGCGAACAGTTCAATCCAACCGAGAGCGGCTTCACATGCTCCACCGCGTTCCAGAATGCCTCGGTAGTTTGCGCCGAAATCAACGTCTCCCCGCCGCGTCCCACCGCCGCCGAAATCATCACCGGCAACTCCACCTTATCTTCATCAAAGACTTCGCGAATCGCCACCAGCGCCGCCTTGGCATTCAACGAATCGAAGATCGTCTCCACCAGCAGGAAATCAACCCCGCCCGCAATCAGCGCTCGCACCTGCTCTGCATACGCCGTCTTCACCTGGTCGAACGTCACCGACCGGAAACCGGGATCATTCGCGTCCGGCGAATTCGAAAGCGACACCGTCAGCGGCCCGATCGATCCCGCGACAAACCGCTGCTTCCCCGTCTCCTTGCCAACCTTGTCAGCCCACTCCCGGCAAATCCTCGCCGAAACCTCGTTGATCTCCCACGCCAGGCTCTTCAAAAACTTGTCGTCAATGATCTTCTGATAGAACTCCGGATCCTTCCGCCCACCATGCTCCCGCGGATCATCGACAAAAAATTCGCTCTGCGAAATAGTCGTCGCGCCAAACGTGTTGGTCTCGATAATGTCCGCCCCAGCCTCGAGAAAGCGGCGATGAATATCGCCAATCATCTCCGGCTGCGTCAGCACAAACAGGTCGCCGTTGTTCTTCAGGTCCTTCTTGGCGTCCTTGAAGCGCTCTCCGCGGATGTCCGCCTCGGTCATGCCATAGGTGCGAATGGTCGTTCCCATCGCACCATCGATAATTGCGATGCGGCTCTTGAGAATCTCCACCAGGGGATGTACGGGTGTCGTTGTCATATCTCTTTGATGATTGTAAGAGGCTTACGTACCAGAACGTCGGTTCGAAGCAGGGAACTGGAACAATCGGGGATTGGATCGGGAGATTGAAGGCTTGAAACGTCTATAAAACCGAATCGTGCACCGGAAACGCCGAAGGTCCGGATCGAGGTGCAATCCGGACCTTCGGGCTGGACGCTTACTTACCCTGGCAGCAACCCATGGCGCAGCCGCTCCCGCCGCAACAGTCGCTGCACTTATCGGTGCAGCAGGAGTTGCAACAGTTGGCCTTTGCCGAGATCTGTGAGGTTTGGGCAAATGCGGCGACGGTGAGGACGGCCGCAACGGACAGAACTGCAAAAATACGCTTCACGGAAATCTCCTTGACGTTCAAACTGCGGTGAAGGCGTGGCACAGGGGCACGAATACCCGAGGCCGCTTCGGGAACCTTGACGTCAAGAGTTGTTTAGATTCGAAAAACTCGGAAAAGCTTGTAGAGTGGCGGCCCTGTCTCTGGAGCACTCCTCAACAATCGGCTGGCCCGGACAGCGGATGTTTGCACCACTTTTACCGCCGCTGGGACAGGCGTATCGACCATCGCCGCCTTGGGTTTTATGAGAACGGCGACTGCAGCAGCGGTCCGTGGATTCGAGAGTTCGCAACACCCCGATGAGCAGCCCACCATTGAGGACTGCGCCATCGGACAATCCGGCGCCGCATCTGCCATCGGACAGCCCGCCGTGCAAGGAGCAGGTACCGCAGATGCACAAGGCGGTGCCCCCAGAAGAGGCTGAACGGCCATCAATCCGATGACGGCAAAGGCCACGAATTGAAGGACCCTTTTCATCTGCTTTTCTTCAACGTAAATCCACGTTTTACTGGTAGTCTGTGCGTCAAAACACATCATGAGTCGACGCGTTTCGAGAGCACAATAGTCGAAAAGTAGCCCTTACTTCGCCGCCGCGATCGCACTCACCGGCAGCAGCATGTCTTCCTTGCGCATCACCAGGTTTGTCGCATTCAGGCTGGCAAGTTCAAACCCATGGCCGTGTGTAATGGCGTCCGTCGGGCAGGCTTCCACGCAGTACCCGCAAAAAATGCAGCGGTTGTAGTCGATGTTGTAGACCTTCGCGTACCGCTCCGACGACGAGATCCGAGTCTCCTCGGTATTCTCCGCCGCCTCGATAAAGATGCAATTGGCAGGGCAGGCTGCCGCGCAAAGGAAGCAGGCCACGCACTTCTCAAGGCCGTTCTCATCCCGCTGCAGCACGTGGCCGCCCCGGAATCGCTGCTCAAACTTAGCGCCCCGCATGGGTCCTTTGCCATCGGGGTAGTTCTCAACCTGCGTAGGTTGAAGCATCTCCCCAAAGGTGATGCTCATGCCCTTGGCGATCGCTGCGATATTGCGCACAACCGACATGCCCTCAGTATACGATGTATGCCTGGAGGCCACCACCCATGCGGCATTGTGCCATCACATTCACCTTGTCACTGGCGTTTATGCCCGCGGCACTCTGCCAGCTCCCCGATAACCCCAATATGGGACCGGGCGGGATTCTGCTGCGCCCCCCCGGTCCCATGGACACGACAAGAACCCGCCAGCAAGCCGATCAAAATCGCGACGAAATGGTTGCACCCCTGAAAATCACCTACGGCAAGAAGTCGGCAGAGTGGACCGCGCCCAAGCTTGCCGAGCTTCCCCACGAAACAATCCAAGTGACCGACGAGCGCACTCATGCGCAGGAGACCTACTCCGGCGTACCTCTGATCGCTTTGTTGGTCGAGCTGGGAGTGCCACAAAAACTCAAAGGCAGAGATTTTCGCCTTTACGTTGTCGCTGAAGGTCGCGACGGCAATAAGGTCGTATATTCCCTGGGTGAAATCTCACCTGAAGTGCACGAAGGCTCCGTGCTGCTTGCCGACAGCGTCGACGGAAAGCCTCTTTCCGACAATGGACCCATCGAGCTCATCAGTTCAGGAGAACGACGCCCGGCACGCTGGGTCCGCAACGTCACTTCCATCAAAGTCCAGGCTGCCGATTGATTTTCTAGTGTCGGGATCCAGGCGGCCGCGATTGCCCCTGGTTATTCGCCGGCGGCGTCGTCACCGGCTTGCGCTCGTAGCGCGGCTTCTGGCTCGTCTGACAGAGGGATGAATCCTGCCCCCGGCTCAGCCCCGGCACCGCGTCCTGTGCCCGGCACAGCCGGTCTTTCATAATCGCCGCATCCCGCCCGGTCAGCAGCTGTGTCCGCTCCAAGTCGCTTTGCTGATCCAGGTCGTACCGATAAACACTCTCTTCGGCCGGTTTCCGGCTGCCGTAGTCCAGACGGTTCCAGGTGGCAAGAGTTTCCACGCCGTTGCCATCCGCCAACACTGCGAACACC
Organism: Occallatibacter sp.; assembly: GCF_049802275.1. Taxonomy (NCBI): domain Bacteria; kingdom Pseudomonadati; phylum Acidobacteriota; class Terriglobia; order Terriglobales; family Acidobacteriaceae; genus Occallatibacter; species Occallatibacter sp. Next base: position 9,527 of record NZ_JBARMD010000314.1, read on the forward strand.
TGCGTCTGCGTCACTCCCAGGGCCGCATTCGGCGCCCAAACCGGTGCGGCCTTCCCATTCACCAGCCACCGCCCCGCCCATGTACGCGTCCGCAGGTCATAGTGGAATGCCGTGAAATACGTAGTCGCCTGGCAGTCGTTGCAGTCGTCGTACAGGGCGGCCAGTTCTCGGCCCTGGCCCACATTCAGCAGCACCCAGTCCATGAGCCGCAGATTCGCGCAATCCACAATGCGCGTCAGCTTGCGATCGCTCAGCGAGACGCTCCAGATCGTGAATGTATCCCGATTCGTCGCAGACTGCGGAGTGGCGCGAAGCGTCGTAATCACCAGCGCGGCATCATACTGCACGCCAATCTCGCGAATCGCGGTCCATTTCTGGTTATCCAGCGCGCGCGTTACCCACACCACTACGTCTTGATCGCTCTGCGCGTGAAAATCAATCCACCGAAATGTATCGGGAGCCTGCGCGGTACAGTGTGAAGTCACTGCGGCCATCGCCAAGGCGATCAAGCCTGCAACAGCCCAACGGGGAATACCGAGCATGAGTTTAGGCTATCAAACGCGATTACCCTGGGCAGGTTTCGCTCCTAACGACCGCATCAGTCCTTTTGTCTCGCGGGCGACTTCTCGGCCACTTCAATGGTTCCCTCGCATTGGTCAACTCCGACTGCGAGCTTGATATGTATCGATCGGTTCCAGTGGCCAGTTTGATGACCAAGTATCACCAAATACCGAGCGTGGTGAAAGCCCCCGGCCGAAGCATCGATTTCGTACTTGCCATCAGGCAGCGATCTAAAGTTGAACTCACCAGCTTCATCTGTAGTAGTTGCTTCGATGAATTTCTCTCCCCTCAAGAGAGTAACGACCACCTCGGCAATCGGCTCATTCGAGGTATCAAGCACGGTGCCGTGCAACTGTCTCACTCTTGGGGGCCTATATACGCACACATTCGCCCAGCCGAGGTTCGGAACAGCGACGCAAGACATCAGGCTCGCCAATACAACCGCAAACCTAATCGAAACGCATCGGTTCTGCGTCATCATGATTTGCCTTCACAGCCCCAGCTTCTCCCACATCGCGTCCACCTTGGCCTTCGTTGCCCTATCCATCTCGATCATCGCCGGCCAAGGCCGCTCGAATCCCTCGGCCTTCCATTTTCGCGTCGCATCAATTCCCATCTTCGATCCGTAGTTCGGCATGCGCGACGAGTGATCCAGCGAATCCACCGGTCCCAGCGTGAACTGAATATCCCGCTCCGGATCGATGTTGTTTGTCACGCGCAGCACCACCTCGCCAATGTCCTGCACATCGCAGTCCTCGTCCACCACCACAATGCACTTGGTAAACATCGCCTGCCCCAGCGACCAGATCGCATTCATCACCTTGCGCGCCTGCCCCGGGTAGCTCTTCTTGATCGACACCAGCATCAGGTTGTGAAACACCCCCTCAACCGGCAAATTGATGTCCACAATCTCAGGAATCGTCAGCTTCATCGCCGGCAGAAATATCCGCTCGACTGCCTTGCCCATCCACGCATCTTCCATCGGCGGCTTGCCCACAATCGTCGCAGCGTATATCGGATTCTTGCGATGCGTAATGCACGTTACGTGAAACACCGGATACTCATCCGTCATCGTGTAGAAGCCCGTATGATCGCCGAACGGCCCTTCACTCCGCAACTCGCCTAGCTCGACATAGCCCTCCAGCACAATCTCCGCATTCGCCGGCACTTCGAGATCCACTGTCTCGCACTTCACAATCTCCACGGGCTTGCCGCGCAGGAAACCCGCGATCATAAATTCCTCAACCTCCGGCGGGGCAGGCACAATCGCCGCAAACGTCGTCGCCGGATCGGTCCCGATCGCCACTGCAACCTCCAGTCGCGATCCCTTCAGATTCCCCATCGCCACCTGCGGCAACCCACCAATCGGCCCATCCGGAATCATCACTGCCCCACCCGCCGACTCCGCCATCGCTGCCACACTCGCCGTCCGCGGATTCCCAGTCGCCGCAGCCTGCGCAGAAGCCCTCAAAGCATTTCGAAAGTGCTCCGCCGCCACCTTTTGCCGCTGCCAATGCATCCCCGTCGTCTGCCCGTCGTAGACCTGCATGCGATACATGCCGATGTTGCGCTTCCCTGTCCGTGGATCCTTCGTATGCACGCAAGGCAGCGTGATAAACCGGCCTCCGTCATACGGCCAGCACTTCAAAATCGGAAACGCATTCAAATCAAAGTTGTTGCGCAGAATTACTTCCTTGCACGGCGCATCCTTCGCCTGGACCGTCTTCGGAAACACATTCCCCAACTCCGCCAGTTGCGGCAGCATCTTCAGCTTGTCGAGGAATCCGCCCCCCGGAGCCTTCACATTCATCAGCCCGCGAATACGCTCGGCAATCTGATCCAGCCGCTCTACGCCCAGCGCCATCGCCATCCGCCGCTCGCTGCCAAACTGGTTCATCAACACTGCGTGGCCCGGAAACCCCCTCACGTTCTCAAACAGCAGCGCCGGCCCACCTGGAGCATATTTCTCCTTCGTTCCCGCCGGGTGCCCCATCCTAAGCGCGTTTTTTGCGCTTAGGGTGGGAGAAGACGATCGTGACCCTACCTTGCTAACGCGGTCTGTGATCTCCGTGATCTCCAGGTCCGCCGACACTTCCTCCCGAATCCGTTTGAGTTCGCCGCTCTTCTCTAGAGTGCTTATCCAGTCGCGCAAATCGTTGTATGCCAACGCAGTCTCTCCCAAACCGGTTTCTTCGAAAGGCACGACTTTCGTCCTGCCGCGGTGCCCCAAAACGCCGGGATTAAGCCCCTGAGGGAAGCCCGGATGTCGAGCTCTCACATATCAAAGTCAGGCTTCCAAACCATACTAAGCCTTTAGCATCGCATGACTTTAGTTTTGCCAGATTCACGCGTCAAACCACCACTCCGCGGTTCCGGCATCTAAGCACCCAGGAAAGCGCCAAATCCCATAAAGGACCTCGCCCATGTCAAATGCTCCGCGCGTTCCCTGCCATCCCTACTTCAAACTTCGCCGTCTCACCCCCCACATCCAGATCGGCCCTCTCGCCCCCGCTCCCTGGAACGTCCCCAACCTCTGCGCCGCCTATAAATGGCCCACCGGCCTTGCTGGCGGCGGCATCATCGCCATCGTCGAGCTCGGCGGCGGATGGGTCCAGTCCGACATGGACCAGTACTTCAAATCCATCAACCAGCCCGTTCCGCAAATCACCGACGTCTCCGTCGACGGCACCAAGAACAGCCCCAACCAGAGCACCGGCTCCAACAGCGATCCCGACTACGAAGTGGCTCTCGACATCCAGGTCTCGGCTGCCGCTTACTACGCCGCCACCGGCAAGGCCGCCACCATCCGCATGTACTGGTCGCAGGACATCGCCTCAGCCGTCCAGAAAGCCGCCAACGACGGATGCGATGTCTGTTCCATCTCCTGGGGCGCAGATGAATCTACGTGGGGCACCGAGGCGGCAGACGAAATGGAATCCGCCGCCACCACCGCCACCGCCCTCGGCATGGTCGTCTTCGCGGCCTCCGGCGACAACAACTCAAGCGATGGCGGCTCAACACCCGCGAATGTCGATGCCCCATCGTCCTGCCCGCATGTCGTGGGCTGCGGAGGCACCTACAAAACTTCCACCGTCGAAACCGTCTGGAACGACAGCCCCGGCCAGACCAATGGCGAAGGCACTGGCGGTGGATACTCCACCATCTTTCCCACGCAGAGCTTTCAGATCGGCGTTCCCAAGCCGCCCACCAACTCGCCCTACGGAAAGGGCCGCATGGTTCCCGACGTCTCCGCCGATGCCGATCCCAACACGGGCTACGACGTCTTCGTTCACGGATCAACCACCGTCGTCGGCGGTACCAGCGCCGTCGCTCCCCTGTACGCAGGCCTCTTCGCCGCCTTCGGAAAAAAGCTCGGCTTCGTAACGCCGTCGCTCTACCAGAACCAGCCCGACTTCAACGACATCACCAGCGGCGGCAACGGCTACTACAACGCCGCCGTCGGCCCCGATCCCTGCACCGGCCTCGGCTCTCCCATCGGCAACAAGCTCGCCGCCTTGTTTACCCCAGCCTCGGGTCACAACCCCAACGCACAGATCCAGACGTAGTGTCGGCAATCAGAACGATCCAGGGTGGAAGCCCCGAACAGAGTGATGGAGAGTCGAAGGACCTACCGTTGCTCTCGCTTGTCCTAGCACGAAATCGGGCCCCATGTCTCGATTTTGAGACGTGGGAAAGCACAACTCTCAATCGTTCTGAGTCAGGTCACGACTTCAGCGCGTCGACCCCAAACGCAAATCAGCCCCGAAGGCTTCCACCCTCGGGGCTGATCTCGACCAATAGATAAGGAGAAGTAAACGCTGCTTGTCGGCGTCCCATTCAGCCTGTGATCCGGAACCTTGCCGGATCCTCGCGCCTGCCCACCGATGCAACATCGGAAAGGTCCTGCCCGATTCGCTCCTCGCCACAAAAGGCCGAGAAGTTTGGTGCACGAAGTATATCCAGAACCATGCAAATGCCACTACTTACCAAAGTCACCGGAATCCAGTTCGTAACGCCCCGCGTCAGCGTCCCGCTTGCACTACCTGCACCAGCGGGTTCACCGGCGGAATCTCATCCAGCGGAAACCCCAACCGCTTCCACTCGTCATACCCACCTCGTAATGGCCGCACCCGCTCGATCCCCAGCTTATGCAGGGTCATTGCGGTCTTCGCTGCCGTGGCTTCGCTGGGACACGTGCAGAACAGCACTACATCCCGATCGCGCGGAATCTCACCGTGCCGCGCCGCCAGCGCATCGGGGGAAAAGTGCATCGCGCTCGGCAAGGTAAATGGCTCGGCCATCAGTTCCAAGGGGTGACGCAGGTCCACAATGTACACCTGTTCGCCGGCATCAAGCTGCGCCTTCAGTTCTTCCGGCTCCAGTCGCGAGGCAACCAGCTTTTTCAGCACCATGCGCCGCCGATAGACCCGCACAATAAAGAACCCCAGTATCGCCAGCACCAGCAGAGCGCCCGAAAAGCGCCCCACCCAATTCAACAGGCTCGGATTGCGCTTCAACGCGTCGGCAAAAAGTCTGCCGCCGCTCAACAGGGCAAGCAGCCATAGGGTTGCGCCAATTCCATCGAAAAACAGGAACCGTCCCAGGCTCATCCCGTTCTCGCCCGCCACCGGGGCCGCCAGAGTGGCCAGTCCAGGCACAAACTTCGCGAACATCAGCATCACGCCGCGCCGACGGCCAAACGAATCCTGCGTGCGCCGAACGCAAATCGTCGGCTCCATGGAAAGCTTGCAAAGGATGCGCAGCACATGGTGCCCATAGCGCCGCCCGATCAGGAACCAGCTCGTGTCCGCCGTCATGCACGCCAAAAAACCAACCAGAAACGCCGCGCCAAAGCTGATCTGGTGTGCAGCTGACAGCCCGCCCGCCGCCAGCAGCACCGGAGTTGCCGGTAGTGGAATCCCGAACTGCTCCACCAGGACCCAACCGAACAGCAATATGTAACCGTACGCGAGAAGAATGTGTGTGGGAAGAGCCATCGGGGAGTCCAGTTTTCCTGAAGGTTAGGGTCAAAATCGGGCTGCGAAGGGCAATCCCGCTGACCTCACCTTATCGGATGATTATGAACTGAATTCGTTTCAAATTCATTGTCGTTCGCATCCCGTGCTCATCGCGGATTCCGTCCTGGCGATCGAATTGTGAGGGGAATAAGGGGTAGAGCGGCTCCCCAGAGCATTGCTCGCCAAGCTGCCCCCAAACTATCGCTTCTTCAGCACGACCAGATCTTGCAGATTATCGATGATGCCAGGAATCCATTGTCTGAATTCAAAACTATCGTTGTTCCAATGTTGCCGAACATATCTCTCTGAGTAATAAGTGCGCCCGTAGTCCTCGTCGATCCCGATGAGGTTGCTCCCGACATTCCAGAACTGCTCTACGGCTTTCATGTATTCCGGCTTCGGTTTTCCTTCAAAGTACCCCTTATAAAAAAAGCCCTCTTCTTCAAGCGCTCTGACTTCATCGGAGTATTGCTTGCCCGATGAGGGTTTTGAGAGTAGCGCCTGCGCGTACTCGCCTAAAATGGTCAAGCAGCAAACGCCGCCGGGCCGTGTAATCCTTGCCAGCTCCTTCAGCCACAATGCCTGGTCTCGGATATTTATATGAGAGAAGATTGAAACCGAATAGATCAGGTCGAACTTGAGATCCGGATACTTGAGAGGTGGCAAAAACTCGCTCGTATAAGAATCAACGTTCGGATAAGCGCTCTGCATAAATTCAATGGAACGATTGTTGACGTCGCAAGCATGAAGTTTCAGGTTGGGGAAATTTCTCTTGAAATGCAGAAGCTGACGCCCTACACCACATCCGAAATCGAGTACGTCGGCGGACGCCCGCAAATTCAAACCCTCGATATAGGCCGCAGTCATGATTGGCAATGAGGTGGTCAGGCCCGATTCATAGTAATGTCGGATCGTATTGGAAGAGGTGCCGCGCATCCTCGAATTCGGCGGCACCGGGAAATCTACGATACCCATCGTGCGAAGCAGGGTAACTTTCATCGATTGATACTTGTCTAAAGAAGCCTTCGCTAATGTTTTTAACAATAATTTCAGAGCCCGGGGATCCGAGAAAATTACGCTAAATTTTCCGCTCATGAATCGAACCTACAGTAGTCAGGAAGGCCTTTGCAACAGTTGCTGTTCCTACCACCTACATCCAATCGCGAGTGCGCCAGTGAGACCTGACGTGGACAACCGGCATTCTCACTGAAGGATGAATTGGGAAGAGATTCGCAAAGAGAAAAGCCGCCCGAAGGCGGCCTTTGCCGTAGAGGACGCTGGCGACTACCGTGTGCTCGTTGTGCTTGTCACTTGCAGTGCGGCGTGAGCCTGCGTGCCCTTCTCGGCGAAATAGTTTCGATCCCAAAGATTTTTGTAGAACTCGCCGGTCAACTCGGCAGCGCGCGGACCGAATGTCGGCCGGCCGCCTTCAAGGAAGAACACCGTTACAAGGCTGCCCTGCGGCGTATCAGAGTACGAAACAAACCACCCGAAGCGCGTCCCTTTATCGGAACAGGTTCCTGTCTTGCCGAAGACCGGTAGTTCCTGGAAATTGGCGCGCAGGCGGCGTGCGGTCCCATACTGCACGGCGCCCGCCATGCCGTCCTGCATATCCGGTACGTAGCGAGCGATATCCTGGGTCCGCTTCACCTTCGGGCTGAACGCCATAACCTCTTCAGTCGAAGTGGGGTGCTGCAGATAATAGAGAGTTCCGCCATTGGCCATGGCCGCGACAAATGCGCCAAGTTGCAGCGGCGTCATTGAAACGCCCTGTCC
>NZ_JBARMD010000315.1:0-8262 GCF_049802275.1 Occallatibacter sp.
AGTCTAAGCTGTTACGGGGCTTGTTTGATCTACCACATACAAGACAGTTTAACTTTTGCGAGGTACAGAGGATGACTTCAGATCGCCGTCTTGCGCTTTTCAGGCACACGACCCTGCTGTGTGCTGCGCTCGCCTTCTCACTCGGCTCCGCGAGCGCCCAAATCAACACGTCTCCTGATTACTCGAGTTCAGTCACCGCTGCTCCCGCGGAATCCGGTTCCAATGCACCACAACTTACCGATGATGCCGGTGCGCCGGGTGCTCCTGCACCGAGTGCCGGGACGCCGGATTTAGCGGCACTTCCTGCGGCACCGGCAGCGCACGGTTCGGGCGGCGGCCAATACGACAACAACTCCCATGGAGGCGGTGGGGGCGGAATCATGAGTCATCTCACGTACGAGGCGGGCGGCGGATTCAATGCCCCGACCAGCGATTCCTCGCCTTATATCACGTGGGGCTGGAATTTCACGGTGGGTGGCGGCTATCGCTTCGACAAACATTTCGCCGTCAACGTCGAGTACCAATTCATTCACAGCAAACTGCCAGGCGCGATCATCGCCCAGGCCGGAGCAACTGGCGGCTACGCTCACATCTGGTCATTCTCACTTGACCCTATCTACGATTTCAATCCCAAGAGTGCGGTTGAGTTCTATGCGACAGGTGGATACGGCTTCTACCGCAAGGTCACCAGCTTCACCGACCCGCAACAACAGATCTATTGCTCATACTTCTACTGCGGCACGATCACGCAGAACGTCGTTGTCGGGCACTTCTCCAGCAACCAGGGTGGATGGAACGTCGGTGGCGGCATCCAGCACCGGTTCGCCGGCTGGAACGGCGATGGCAAGATGAGGATCTTTGCAGAGGCCCGCTATCTTGATGTTTTGTCTCCGGCGGTCACTACCGAACCGAACGGTTTGGGCACGACGACGGTGGGCGAGGGAACCAAGATTATTCCGGTTACGGTCGGGGTGCGGTTCTAGAACGGTTTCGAAATACAGCGCTTTGTTCAGCACAAGGCCGCCCCGTCAAAAGGAATGCGACAGGGCGGCTTCTTTCGTTTAGCGGCGTTCGGGAGGAATATCAGAGGATACCGAGTACGCGCAGCCGGACGAGGCCGCCCGCCAATACGCCCAAGGGTGTAAGCGCGACCAGCGCGAGCATGTACCACACGCGTTGATCTCCGCGCTGCTGCAGAGCGCTGAGCGCGGCGAGAAGTAACACGATGATGGCCAGAGCGAGAACGTGGATGAGCGGATTGTGCACGGCGATCCACGCGGTGACGTAACCACCCGCGGCCGCCGCTAGAAATGAGTAGCCGAGATTGACGAAGATGTAACCCGGCTTCGGAGCGCCTTCCTCACCGACCCAGCCTGGAGTGAGTTTTCGCAGCAACACCGTGATAGCCGCAACCAGCGCAGCCATGGTTGCGAATCCACTGACGAGGGCGAGAAATGCGTGCAGCACTACCACGGCTTTCTCGGTTCCTCAGTGGGAGTGCCGACCTGGCCGCGCTCGATGCGAGCAAGAAACATGCGCGCGAGGCGCTGCTCGCCGGGATGGCTCTCGCCATGCATCGAACACAAATCGAGAAACTCATCGCATAAGGCGTTGCGCTGTTCCTGCTGAGCGAAGACGTGCTGCATTCCGAGAGCGAGTTCGCGGAGACGGGCCGCTTCGGGCCACGCGCGCTCGCGCTCATCGTCTCCGGTGAGTTCCAGATCGGAGAAGAGACCGCGGCGGCCGCGCGCGCACTCTTCGAGGCAGGCCTGAAGCTGTTCGGAGAAGACACGGCTCAATGCGTCGAGCTGATCGGGTTCCATTGGGTTGCGTTGGTCCATGCTTGCCGGGCTTTCTTACCTTTACTTCTGCATAGCAGCTTCAACTTCTTCGGCGGTGTGGGGCAGGTCGGCGTCGAGGTCGAGAAGCTTCCCGTCGGGCAGCACGAGGAAATCGCATTCGATGCGCACACCGATTTTTTCTTCAGGGATGTAGACGCCGGGCTCGATGGTGAAGACCATTCCGGGCTTAAGCACGGCCGGATATTGCGCGGGATCGTGTACATCGATGCCCACCATGTGACCGAGACCGTGCAGCCAGTATTTGCCGAGCGGCTCGCCATGCAGATCCTTGCCGTGCGCGTTGATGTAGTTATATGCAGCTACATCGAGTGAGTCGGGATCGCGATGGTAGTAGTCGTTGATCTTCGACTTGCCCGCGACGAAGGCGTCAATGGCGGCCTTCTGCGCCCCGAGCACGACATTGTAGACCTCACGCTGGCGCGCGGTGAAGTGGCCGTTGGCGGGAACGGTACGCGTGATATCCGACGCGTACATCGAGTACTCGCAGGCCGCATCGACCACCACGACATCTCCGTCCGCGATGGTAGCGGAGTTTGCGGAGTAGTGGAGGGTCGTCGAGTTAATGCCGGCGCCGACGATGGGCGCGTAGGAAGGGCGCTCGCATCCCTGCTCGTACCAGACCGCCGTCATTTTGCCCGCGATGGTGCGCTCGGTGACTCCGGGCTTAACCGATTTCATCATCTCGCGCTGGCCGGCGATGGAAGCCGCCGACGCTTTTTTGAGCAGTTCGATCTCTCCAGAGTCTTTCACCTCGCGCAACGGCATGGTGAGAGTCGTAACATCGCGCGCAGAGAGCGCTGGGGAGCCGAGCGTGGCGGCTGTATATCCGAGGAGGGAATCTGCGGCTTTCACATCCGGCTGCTTCCACACGTTGAAGGCAACTCGGCGATCCGCGGCGATTAGCTTGTTCAGGTCGACGGCCAGGTTCGCCATCGGTTCCACATTGTCAACTCCGGTGGCCCTGGTGACGCCCGGTGTTGCCGCATCCATCTTTGCGCCGGTGTAGGTTTCAGTGCGCAGGTTGCGCGTGGGCAAGAAGAGGATTTCCTTGTAATCGCGTGCGTGCGCGGGCTGGCCGGAGCGCTCAGGCTCGTTGGCTGGGCCGACGATCAAGAGCGCTGCGCCGGGCTCATCCCAGCCGGTGAGGTAGTAGAAGTCAGAATCCTGGCGATAGGGGTCGAAGTCGAGCACTGGCTCTTCCGCGGCGAAGAGGATGGCAACGCCTCCGTGCAAGGCATTGCCAAGCGCAACGCGGCGAGCGTGGTAGTCACCGGCGGGTTGTTTTTCGAGTGCCTGGGAGGAGGGGAATGAAAAGGCAAGCAAGGCTAAAACCGGTGCAGCGAGCCGGACAATCTTCATTTCGCTATTGTTACTCGCACGCGTACATGGCGCAAAGGCGAAAACTTGTACGTGCTCCGAATTCCAATGCTCGATGAATTATTGAACGGCGACTAGATTGTGGCAACGGCAGCGCCGTCGGGGATTTCTGCTTCCCGTTCCTTGCTCAGCCTCGCCTCTTCCTCATCGAGCATCTGGAGAAACAGGCGCGCGGGGACGGGGCGTCCGAAGAGCCAACCCTGCGCATGGATGCGCTGATTGGTGGCCGCGAAATATTCTGCCTGGACCTGCGTTTCGATGCCTTCCACCACGACACACAGTTTGAGCGTCTCGGCCATGGTGAGGATCTGGGGAAGAATGGAGACGGTGACGGCATCGGTCCCGATGGCCTTGGTGAAGGCCTTGTCGATCTTGATTGCGTCCACCGACAAATCGTGGAGATAGGCCAGGCTCGAGTATCCGGTGCCGAAATCGTCGATGGCGACGTAGTGGCCTTTTTGACGCAGGCGGAGAATCGTGTTCCTGGCCACCTGCTGGCGCGCGGTGTAGCTCTCGGTAATCTCGATGCCGAGATTGCGGGGTAAGACTTCAGCGGCAGCGAGAGCATTGTCGACCATGGGAAGAAATTCGCTATCTGCAAGATCAGATGCGGCGATGTTTACATTGACACGAAAGGTGGAACGCGCCCGCATGGTAGAGCCAAAGTCGCGCAGCACATGGCGCAGTACGAGTTTTGTAATCTGCCCGACGAAGCCACGCTCTTCGGCGATCTTCACGAAGACATCGGGACTGACTGCGTTCTTGTATTCGTCCGTCCAGCGCACCAGGGCTTCGGCCTCGACAATTTGACCTGTAGCTAAATCGACGATGGGCTGATACACCACGGTGAGAGCGTCGGCCCGGAGCGCGCGGAGCAGTTGCTGCTCCGCACTCTTGTTGCGGCTATAGAGTAGGGGGAACAGCAATCCGATGAGGGCTCCTGAGATCGCACCGAGGGCAAGACACGCCATGGAATAACCGCGTGCCATCGCGAATGCATCCGCGATGGCAATGTAGGCAGTCGTGCAGGTGGCGCCGTCGATTGAGCAGCGTGTGGCATACAGCGTATCGCCGGCCCTGACCTTGCCCGGGTGCGTCAGAATGGTTCCCGGCACGTCGGCAAATTCGCCAACCATCTGTCCCGCCTGCCGTGTCGGCGCATCCACGGCTGTGGCCGTGAAATGCATCGGCGGCGCTTCCATTGACGTCGACCTGTAGGGGTTGTAGACGATGAACGACTCCCCCTCTTGCACCAGAATTACGTCCTGATCGTCTACGCGAAACGGGGAGATGTTCTTGTAGATCTTCGTTCCATCCTGCCGGGCAATCGAGGGGGTGTATTGCGAATCCGCCAGAACGTTGCGGCCCGACGTCGTGGAACATTCAATCGTTCCGCCATGCATGCGGCCGGCGGCCTTAAGGTATTTCGCCTGGAAGATGATCTGACGAAAATATTCGATTTCCTCGTCAGAACAGAGGTCGTAAGACGAGGTGTTCATGGTCGCCAGCACGGCGCGCGATTCTGCCGTCGAGGTCACATTTTCCAGCAGAACTCGATTTGCGTACTGATCCAGCTGGGTTTCAGCATGCCGCAAGGCAAACTCATGCCCGACCAGATACCCGCTCAGCGCACCCGCTGCGGCAAGAAGGATGGTCGACACGATGGTGACAATAACGCGCTGGATGAGAGTGCGCATGGTTGGGCTCACCCATTATTTCGATTGATCCGGTCGAAATTCTGTTCCCCAATAGTGGTAAATCGATTCCCTATCGGTGCTATCAATCTAAATGGCTGATTTTAAAGAGTAAGTTTCAGGTACTTTGGGGGTCCGTAATGCGCGGAGTAGGCGGGGAGCACTTTACGAATAATGGCTGGGCTGAATGTTTGATTCCTTGCGTGATGAGGGACACGGGCGAACTGCCGATCAACCCCCAACGAATCCGGTGTTTCGGTTTCGAGATGAGTGACACATTGAATTTCCGCGCAAAACGCCGTATACTAGGTATTGCGACGAGTTTGTCCGCCTGAGTTGCCGTGAGGATGCCGGCTGGCGGAGAGATGAGTGGGCTCACAGCCCACTTTTTATTTGGTGCAAATTTCTCCCGGAAAACGGCCGCTGATTTTGACCGGGGGTCCCTTAACAAAGGGGCGAACGGGTGGGCTTCGGTACATGGCAGCAAAGCTGGACGAAATTCGGGCAGCAGCCCAGCGGGTTGCCGCATCCCACGGGCTGGATGTGGTCGACGTAGAACTAGCCGGGCCAGCTAAAGAGCATGTTTTGAGGGTCTTTCTCGAGAAGAATGCCGAGGGCCGGGCACGCCTTAAGGCGGAGATTGCGGCTGGAGCAGAGGGACTTCCAGAACGGCTGGTGGAAGGCAAGTTGAGCGTGGAGCAGCTTTCCGGAGTGACCCACGAGGATTGTGCGGAATTCAGCCGGGACTTTGGCGTTCTGCTGGATGTAGAAGACCTGGTAACCGGGGACGAGTACACGCTGGAAGTCAGTTCGCCAGGGCTGGATCGCAAGTTAACGAAGCCGGAAGAGTTTCAGCGGTTCGCCGGATGCCTGGTCAAGGTGCAGACATTCGAACCGATTCGCAATAACCGGCACTGGAGAGGACGGCTGCTGGCGGGTTCGAAGGGAAGCATTGCACTGGACCTTGAGGCGGTGCATCAGAATAGCAAGAGCCGCAAAGCAGGCGTGAATACGGTGGAGATCGCTCTGGACAATGTCGAGAAAGCGGAGCTGATTCCAGAAATTTAGCCGCGCCTTCCGGTGCGGAACCGGAGGCGGAAATTGAACGCCTCCTCAACAACAATCCAACGGTCGAACAGGTCCGGGGATCGGACGGTCGCCGGAAAACAACCCGAGAGAGTAAGAAGAGTATGGCCAGCGCTTTGTATCAAAGTATCGAACTCCTGAGTCGCGAAAAAGGCATCGAGCCCCAGATCGTGGTTGGCGCGGTGGAAGAGGCGATCGCCCTTGCCACGCGCAAGTACTACAAGACCCAGGAGAACATGCGCGGAGAACTCAACAAGGACACTGGCGAGATCACCGCCTACATCTACAAGACCGTTGTCGCCACCGACGATGAGCTCGAAGATCCGGTGAACCAGATCACGCTGGAAGAAGCGAATGAACTTGCGCCGGGCGTGGAAGTCGGCAGCGAGATTCGCATGTACCGCGATACCACTCCCCTGGGTCGCATCGCTGCGCAGCTTGCCAAGCAGGTGATCTTCCAGAAGGTGCGCGAGGCGGAGCGCGATACCGTATTTAACGAATATGCGCATCGCGAGAAGGAAGTACTGAACGCGACGGTGAAGCGCATCGAGGGTCAGGACGTCATTTTCGATCTGGGGAAAGCTGAAGCCCGCTGCCCCAAGCGCGAACAATCTCGGCTGGAGCAGTTCACGATCGGCGAGCGCGTGCGGGTGGTTTTGCTCAAGGTGGATCGCGCGGCCAAGGGGCCTCAGGTGATCGTTTCGAGGGCCGCTCCGGAGCTGGTGTCGAACCTGTTCCAGTCGGAAGTGCCGGAGATCTACGACAACACTGTCGTTATTCGTGCAATTGCCCGCGAGGCCGGAGAGCGCACCAAGATCGCGGTTCAGTCGCGCGACAAGGACGTGGATCCGGTCGGTGCCTGCGTGGGAATGAAGGGCATGCGCGTGCAGTCCATCATTCGCGAGCTGCGCGGCGAGAAGATCGACATCATTGAATTCAGCGAAGAGATTACGACGTTTGCGGAGAAGGCTCTGCAGCCCGCCAAGGTAAGCCGCGTTTCCATCACGGACCTGACGGACAAGCAGCTTGAGGTCATCGTGGATGACACGCAGCTCTCGCTCGCGATCGGCAAGAAGGGGCAGAACGTTCGGCTCGCAGCCAAATTGCTGGGCTGGAAGATCGATATCAAGAGCGAGGAAGAGAAGCGCCAGGAAGTAGAGCAGCAGATGCAGGCTCTCACGGGCGGACCTTCGACTCCGATCGAGCAGGTTACGGAACTCGGCGAAGGGATTATCCAGAAGCTGGTCGCTGCCGGGATCACCACGGTGGAAGGTCTGGCCGATATGACTCCCGAGCAGCTCGAAGAAATTCCAGGTATCGGCGAGAAGACGCTGGAACGGATCAGCGTCGCGGTTCGCCACTACTTCGGCCATTTCGAAGAGGGCGAAGAAGCTGAGGCGACCGAGGGCGCAGGCGTTGCCGGTGCACCGGAAGTTGAAGGTTCCGATGAACCTGCCGCGCTGACCGCAGCGGCGGACACGGGCACGATTTCGGAAGGCGAGTCAGAGGTTGAGACCGCCGAGGCCGTGGCTGGAACTGCGGAAGCGGAACTGGAGAATTCGCAGGAAGTGCTGGAAGAAGCAACCGAAGATCAGGACGAGACTGCTGAAGAACTTGCGGTCGACAACGTCCCCGGCGCGGACGAAGGAATTGAAGAGAACGAGATAGAGAATGAAGAGGGCGACGCATAACATGCGGCGCGTTTTTCAACACCATTCAAGTGATAATGGTGGCAACACAACAAGCCATTGCCAAGAGGTAGCTTTGACCACCCCAACGACGAAGACCAATCGTTGGGGACCCCAGGGCGACCAAAGGGCTTTGGGTAGCACATTCTGAAAAGAGGCGGATGAGCAAGGTTCGAATTAACGATCTCGCGCGTGAGATGGAAGTCAAAAGCCGTCAGATTCTTGACGTGCTCGGGGAGCTCGGCCTGGGTGAGGGCAAAACTCACTCGAGTTCGATCGAAGACCACGAGGCAGACAAGGTTCGCGCGCACTTCCAGCACGGACGCCAGGGGGGCCACAGCGGCGCGGGATCAGCGCGTGCGGCACAGGGCATTACCCCGAAGATTGATTTGTCTCATGTCTCCAAGCCCGGGGACGTAATGAAGGCCATTCTGGCCAAGAAGCAGGAAGAGGAAGCCGAGGCTCGCAGGAGCCACGTGCCCCCCAGCAAGGCTGCCACTCCCGCGCCGAAGGTTCCCGTAAAGCCGGTACCGCCGGTTGTCTCGGTCGCAGCGC
>NZ_JBARMD010000316.1:0-9230 GCF_049802275.1 Occallatibacter sp.
CCACTGAAGCCCGCTTCCGCAATCACTTGAAGAAGATCAAGCCCGAGGCGGCGGAAAAGCTCCTCCATCTCGACAACATGCTGGTGCGCATCACGCAGCAGGATGTGGTCTATCGCCGCTACCTCGACCCGTCGCACCGCTCCTTCATTCCCGACTTCGGCGTCTCCATCAAGTACGAAGAGAACGGAAAAATCGAGTACCGCGCCCTCTCCCGCCAGCTAGTCATGTTCTGCGTAGAACGTCGCAAGTCGTGGCGCATGCTGCAGTCCAAAGCCGGCGTCATCAACAAGGAATACATCGCACAGAAGGCGCTCCTGGCAGAAGTGGACGCAGGCAAGATCTCAAAGGATGAGTTCTTCGCCCACGCACATGAGATGCTGGCAGAGAAGCTGGGAACAGCAACCCCCGTCCTCGCCAAGGCATAACGTCCCTGAAAGGGCACGGCTCGGGTCACCCTCTGGGCCGCGTGTCGAAGATCAACAAGAAATAATTTCGAAGAAAAGAACGCGGACCGCAAGGTCCGCGTTCTGCTTTTTCACCATCCAAAGACCCTGTCATTCCGACTAAGCGCAGCGAGCGGAGGAATCTGCAGTTGCTCTTCTTCCGCCCCTACGACGCAATCTCCTCGGCCAGTTCCGTCACCGGGAAGCTCACCACGCTCCCGCGCTCGAGTTCCGCTTCTTCCTGCCCGTTGTCCGCATGTAGATCCTCGCGCGCCTCGGCTCTCTCTTTCTTGCTGGGCTTGTGCACGTCGACGGAACCACTCAGAACTGCACCCTCTTCTATATAGATGCGACGCGTTGCCAGATTTCCAATGAGGGAACCGTCGCTGCGAATCTCGACGCGCTCGCCGCCTTCGAGGTTGCCGCAAACGTCGCCCATGATCACGACCTCGCGCGCAGAGATGTCGGCCTTCACTCTGCCCTCTTTCCCGATGGTGACCCGGTGCTCCGGCGCGTTGATCGAGCCTTCGACGATTCCATACACGTAAACGGGATCGGAAGCCACAATCTCGCCCTTGATCATGATCGACTTTCCAATCATGGAGTACTGATTCGCTCCGGAGGAGATCACGCGGGGCGCGGGGATCTCGGGGAGGGATGAGGTCGATGGTTCAACAGAGTTGGAATTGGCTGACTGCGTGGACGTCCCCATAGGTTCCTGGTCCTTTCATCTCTCGTATGAAACAGCGGGCTCGGCAGGCTCCCATAAACCGAATTCGGATCACGCAAATCTTTCGTTGGCACACAAATCGCGCGGGTCCGTGTCCCGGCATCCGTGTACTGGTGTCCGAGTATTTGGCAAATCTTGAAAATACCCGAGCCTGAAGAGTTCCACGATTGTACCCATCCAGCATCTGCATCCGAACATTACGTGAGTATCGCCGCGGGATGAGACCTTCGCGAGCCCACGCGGCGCGGCCCCGCTATGGAGCCAGAAAGCGCGTTCGCAGACACTCTCATGCGATGGATCCGCGATGCACGGGGGCCAGTTTCCGCATGCGGTTGCTCAGCACACCGATGGTCTGCTTCTGGTCGAGCGCCTATTGCGGAGTAATATGCAACCAAACGGTTGCGGCAGGGGACCCCCCACCCATACTCTGCAGAGAAGTTCTTTTTTTTCAGCGAGCTACAGCAGGCTAATGGCGCTAGAGTCCTCTGCCGGTTAACGTTACGCGCAGAATTGTCTGAAGAAAGGACTTAGGACGTCATGCGCAAGGATTTGGTCGACTTTTGGCATCTTCAGGCAGCAGCTCCCATTTTGATTGTGTTCTGAGCTCTGAACCTGTGAGCTACGCGAGTCAACGCTGGAGCCATCGATGGCAATGATCTGACACAACTTCATTGTGGTCCATGGGCAGGAAATTACCTGCAAGTCGGGAGCAGGTCTTTTCGCTTTAGATTCAGGCGGTTGAAAAGAATCGAGGCAGGAAAGACTTGACCTCGCGCGCACGTATTTTTGTGTCCCCCAAAATGAAAACGCGAACCTCACGGCCCGCGTTCTCACACACTCGCCCGACGACTTGAAACCTACCGGGTAAACTTCACAAACTTGCGCCCCGCATAGAGCCGGAAGCCGCCCGCCGGGTCAGCCATGATCTGCAATGGCATCGGCCGCTTCAGAGCCTGGTCGGTGGACGTACCCACGGAGAAGATGTCGTGCGCGCCCACATCGGTGATCACAAACTTGTCCGCGACAAAACCCACACCGTAGACACCCGCGGGCAGGTTGTCGCTGCCTAACTTAAGCGGAACTTCGGTGATGAAGTACGCCTGGTACTTCGAAGCCACATCGCTCGAATAACCGCTCGTGTCGACCATCGTCGCCAGCAGATAGTAGCCGTCAGCGAACTTGATGCCGGCGGAGTTTCGAAGCTGTGTAGGCGCGGACTGGGCCTTGTAATACACGCTAGCCGGAAGCAGCTTTTGCGTGTCGGCTGGCTTGAGAACCGTATCGCCGCCCTGGGCCAATGTCCGGACAGGCGAAGCCATCACGGCCAAACCCAACACGGAAGCGCCCGCGAATTTCATGATTGTGTGAAAACGCATGATGGAGTCTCCTCTGAAATTGGAATCGTCCCGGAGTATACAGCATCCAGGTTTGGTCGGCCATCGGCCCACAGATTGAAGCCGCTCAAAGAGTTGAGAGGCGTCGCGGCATACGCACGGGGGCATCGCCGCATCCAACGTGAAAGGTATAATCGCACTGTGTCGACAACGCCGGACATCACGCTCGATTCCGCGGAGACAGCGGCGAAGCTGCGCGCACTCGAAAATCGGCTTCGAGCGCTCGGCAGCGTGATGGTTGCCTATTCGGGTGGCGTGGACTCGGCCTTCCTGGCGGCAACCGCGCACCGGGTTTTGGGGGACCGGATGCTGGCGGTACTGGCCGACTCGCCCAGCCTTGCCCGCCGCGATTTGGAGCAGGCCCAGGCGTTCGCCGAGGCTCAAGGCATTTCGCTTCGGGTGATTCAAACCGAAGAGCTGGACAAGCCGGAGTATCAGCGCAACGACGCGAACCGGTGCTTCCACTGCAAGACAGAGCTGTTTGAAGGCATGAAGAAGCTGGGCGCTGAGCTGGGATTCGCACAGATCGCCTACGGCATGAACGCCGACGACCGCCGCGACTACCGCCCTGGCCAGCGTGCCGCCGAAGAGCACGAGGTGCTGGCGCCTCTTGCCGAACTCGGGCTTACAAAACAGGAGATTCGAACGCTGGCGAAAGATGCAGGCTACACGCTTTGGGATCGCCCCGCTGCGCCATGTCTTTCGTCCCGCGTGGAGTATGGCCGCACCGTGACCCGCGAAGTGCTGGAGCAGGTGGAGCGCGGCGAAGAAAGCCTGCGGCAGTTGGGATTTCGCGAGTTTCGCGTTCGCCATCACGGAGAATTGGCACGTGTGGAGATTGCGCGGACCGAACTGGCGCGTGCTCTCTCGATAGAGATGATGGATAAGATTTCAACTGAGCTGCGAAAAGCGGGTTTTCAGTACGTGACTCTCGATTGCACAGGTTTTCGTTCCGGGTCGTTGAACGCATTGCTGCCGGCAGAAGTGCTGATGCGGCGCGGCGCATAGGTACAATTTCATTTCCATGCGAATCGGCTATTTGGAGTGCTTCTCCGGCATCAGCGGCGACATGCTGCTGGGCGCGCTTGTGGATGCGGGCGTGCCCTTTGCGCTGCTTGAAGAGGCAACCACCGCGCTGAATGTGGGCGCCCACCTGGAGATGCGCAAGGTGAGCCGCGGCGGGCTGGCAGGGACCAAGGTAGACGTCATCATTGAGAACGATGGTCCAGCCGCACACGATCATGCGCATGGCGAAGCGGGCCATTTTCACGAGCACGTTCATGCGGAGCCGGCGCATTCGCATTCGCACGCAGATGAGCATGGCTCTGGACACACGCATTCCCACGAGCACCGGCATGCGGATGGGACGGTTCACACGCACGATCACGAGCATGAGCACGTGCATCAGCCTCATCGATCCCTTTCCACCATCCTCGGAATTATTGATCAAGCGCCAATCTCCGATGCGGTGAAGGCGCATGCAAGTCACGCGTTTCAGTTGCTTGGCGAGGCGGAGGCTCGGATTCATTCCATGCCCGTCGAGAAGGTGCATTTCCACGAAGTGGGCGCGGTCGACACGATTATCGATATTGTCTGCAGCGCGGTTGGATGTGCGCACCTGGGCGTCGATCGCTGGCTGGCATCGCCACTGAACGTTGGGAGCGGAACTGTGGAATGCGCCCACGGGACTTTGCCGGTGCCAGCGCCAGCCACATTGGCCCTGCTGGGGGACGCGCCGGTATATGCAGCCGGTCCGCCAATGGAACGCGTGACGCCCACGAGCGCCGCGATTCTCCGCATGCTTAATGTGGAGTATGCGTCGCTGCCGACGATGCGCGTCTCAGCCTCGGGATACGGGGCCGGTGGCCGCGATACACCCGGCCAGCCCAACCTGCTGCGTCTGCTGGTGGGCGAAGAGGCTGACCAGCACTCTGCTACCGAACCTATCGCGATCCTGGAAACAGTGATCGACGATTCAAGCCCGCAGTTGATCGCCTATGTAAGCGAGATCCTGCTCGAAGCCGGCGCGTGGGACGTGTACCGCATTCCCGTGCAGATGAAGAAGGGCCGCACAGGCGTGCAGTTGACGGTGCTGTGTCATCCCGATAAGGTTCCTGCTTTGCGCGATCTCGTGTTCCGCGAGACCACTACGATCGGCATGCATTGGCGCATCGAAAACAAGGTATCGTTGGCGCGTGAGTTCAAGGAAGTGCAAACGGACTGGGGTCCGGTTCGCATGAAAATTGCGCGGTGGCCTTCCGGTGAAATTGCAAATGCCGCTCCGGAGTATGAAGATTGTCGCCGGATCGCGGCCGCGCGTTCCGTTCCGCTCAAACAGGTGACTGAACAAGCAAAGCGGATGTTTGCCGCCCGCATCGAGGAGGAACGCTGATGGATCGCTCGCAAATTGAAGCGCTGCTCCGGGAAGTCGAAGCGAAACGTACTTCCGTTCCCGACGCACTTGAGCGACTCAAGGATCTTCCCTTTGAAGACCTGGGCTTTGCCAAGCTCGATCATCACCGGGCGCTGCGCACAGGAATGCCCGAGGTGATCTTTGCTGCCGGCAAGACCTCTGACCAGGTGGCACGAATCTTCATGCACATGGCCAAAGCGGGGGGCAACGTGCTGGCCACGCGCGCATCGCGGGAGTGCTTCGATGGGGTACTCAAGGCCGAGCCGCGCGCGACGTACCATGAGACAGCGCGCGCCATCACGCTGGAGCAGACCAGGGCCCCCGTCGGCCGCGGAACCATTTGCGTGGTTTGCGCCGGCACAAGCGATTTGCCGGTCGCCGAAGAAGCCGCTGTGACTACGCGCCTGATGGGAAACACCACGGAGTTGATCGCCGATGTGGGTGTCGCCGGAATTCACCGGCTGCTGGCGCAGAAACAATCCCTCCAAACTGCGCGAGTGCTTATCGTCTGCGCCGGAATGGAAGGCGCGCTGCCAACCGTAGTGGCAGGACTGGTGAATGCGCCGGTGCTGGCTGTGCCCACCAGCATTGGCTATGGCGCATCGTTCGGCGGGGTTGCGGCACTGCTGGGCATGCTGAACACCTGTTCACCCAATGTGTCGGTGGTCAACATCGACAACGGGTTCGGCGCAGCCTGCATCGCCTCCCTTATCAATCACATGGATTAGAGCGCGAACTAAACGAGCTATTTAGTTCGCAAGTTCAATTCTTTGCATATTTCCCGTCATTTGTTGCAACTGGCTGAGCTTGAATCCGCTCAAAGTGATGACTATCACTGTGCGACGAAACCCTGTACGCCAATGATTCCTATGTAGTCTCGTTCGCCCGCCCGGCGCGATCGCCAGCTTGCTGGACGCGCCACCGGCGCAGACGCCGTTGGCGCAGTTGCCCGTTGGCATAATCGCTCACCGGCGCATAGGGGAAGTTCGTGGCGCATTCCAGATTGCCGCTGTTGCGCAGGATCTCACAGATCTTCTTTCTGCTCGTGTTTCTTGCGCTTCTGATCTTCACATCGATGCGTCCCGCTTCGGCGAGTTCGGGCGACATCCATATGCGCGCGCCGGTGCGCATGTTTTTCGTGCTCGATCCGCTGGTTGCAATCACCAACGCGCTTGCTACGCATGCCTTGTATCGCGGCCTCCTTTGGAGCCTCGTGATTCTGCTGCCGACACTTTTTCTCGGGCGCTTCTTTTGTGGCTGGATCTGTCCCATGGGAACGCTGCAACACTTCGTTGGCAACATGCACTCCGAAGGCAAGCGGGGCAAGCAACGGATCGAATCGAATCGTTACAAGCGTTGGCAGACGATCAAATATGTTGTGCTGATCGCGGGCCTGGTGGCCGCTTTTTTCGGTTCCATGGTGATCGGCACGCTTGACCCGTTCAGCTTGCTGGTTCGCTCAGCAGGGCTGGCGTTGCTGCCGGCATTCAACTTCGCCACGCGGGCAATCCTTGTGCCGATGGAGCACAGTCACGTCTCCACAATCCGGATAACCGGCGAATCGTTGCACACGATCTTCCAGGCCACTATTCTCGACTTCCGCCAGGCTCACTTCGCACAGAGTCTTGTGCTGGGCTTGTTGTTCCTCATAATCCTGTGGGCCAGCATGCGCGTCACACGCTTCTGGTGCCGTTCTCTTTGCCCCCTCGGTGCACTGCTGGGCGCAGTGTCACGCTGGTCAATTCTCGGTCTCCACAAGGACGCTTCGACATGCGATAAGTGCAGCCGCTGCCTGTTGAACTGCCAGGGCGGCGATGACCCCATTGGCGGAGCACCGTGGCGCAAGTCAGAGTGCCTGATGTGCATGAACTGTGTGGGTAGTTGTCCACATGGAAGCTTGCAGTTTCAGTTCTTCCGCAAGGAACACGAAGTTGCGTCGCCTGACCTTGGCCGCCGCCGCACCCTGACTGGCTTGGCCGTCGGAGCGGCCGCCGTTCCCCTGATGCGTGCCAACACAGGACTCGGCAAAAGCCGGCACGACAGGCTGCTGCGGCCACCGGGCGCTGTCGATGAAACGGACTTTCTTTCGCGCTGCATCCGCTGTGGCGAGTGCATGAAGGTCTGCCCGAACAATTCGCTCCAACCCACGTTGACTGAAGCCGGTCTCGAAGGCCTTTGGACTCCCACGCTGGTTCCGCGCATCGGCTACTGCGAACCCAGTTGCGTTCTTTGTTCCGAGGTATGCCCCACAGGCGCCATCTGGCAAATCACTCCGAAGGATAAGGGCTGGGTTGTAGGCGTGGGCGGCCGGCAGAATCAACCAGTTCGCCTGGGCACTGCGTTCTACGACCGTGGCCGCTGCCTGCCGTGGGCGCTCGCGACCGATTGCATCGTCTGCGAAGAGTGGTGCCCGGTTTCGCCGAAAGCTATCTACGTTGAAGAAGCTCAAGTGGTCGACTCGGCCGGGAACACGAAGACCGTGAAGCAGCCGCGTGTCGATCCCAGCCGATGCGTCGGGTGCGGCGCATGTGAGTACGCATGCCCGCTGCAGGAACACCCGGCTGTCTACGTCACCAGCATAGGTGAGAGCCGCTCACCCAGCAGCCAGATCCTGCTGAACAGAAGTTAGAAGGGGCTGAATAGTTATGAAGCATTTGAATTCGTTTTTGGTTGGACCCTTGGTGATTGTCTTGCTGGCAAGTGCCAGCGTCTCCGGATGCAGGAAGAAGACTGCGAATTCTTTCCCGGCGTCAGGGGCGGTTGCGGGCTGGGAGAAATCCAGCGAAACGCGAACCTTTGAGCCTAAGGATCTTTGGCAGTACATCGACGGGGATTCTGAACAGTACATTCAGGCCGGGGTGGTTTCGACTGCCACCTCCGACTACAAGTACCAGGGACAACTCGAGGCTGTGGTCGACGTGTACACCATGAGCGGACCCGATGGTGCGCAAACCATCCTCGAACGCGGACAGACGAAGGACGCGCAGAGCGTTGCTCTCGGCGACGAGGGACTGCAATATGCGCAGAGTGTGAACTTCCGCAAAGGGCGCTACCTGGTGCGCATCGTTGCATACGAATCATCCGCATCTACTCCGCAGGCGCTGATGGCGCTGGCGCATGGTGTCGAGGCAAACCTGTAAACCAGTACGGCGAGAGAAGGCCGCACGCACACTCGGGAGGAACGCAATGAAGAGCCGCCGCGATTTTCTGAAGGGCGCAGCTACGGGAGCAGTGATCCTGGGCGCAGAGAGCGGTCTTGGATTGACTCGCACGCTGGAGCCGCAGACAGATAAAGATAAAGCGACAGTGGTGATTGCACGCGATCCAGCATTGCACGGACCCGATGGGAAGCTGGATGAAAAACGTGTAGGCGAACTACTGGACCGGGCGATTACAGCTTACACCGGCCGTGCGAAGCCAGTGGATGCATGGAAGCGCATTGTTCTCGAAGGCGGCGCCAAGGACAAGGTGATCGGGCTCAAGACAAATGGACTTGGAGGCAAGGGCATTTCAACGCATGCGGTGCTTGTCTATGCGATCGCAGAACGTCTGCAGGCCGCCGGCGTGAAGCCCGGCAACATTCTCATCTGGGATCGCAATGCCCGCGATCTGCAGGCATGCGGACTAACGATCAGCACCGATCCCAGCCGCGTTCGCTGCTTCGGTTCAGACGTCTCAGGATTTGATGACGTGGTGGAGAAATGGGGATCATCCCATGCGCGCTTCTCAAAGATCCTGACGAGCGAATGTGCGATGGTCATCAACCTTCCCATTCTCAAGGATCACAGCATGTCCGGCGTTACCTTCGCCATGAAGAACATGTACGGCGTGGTCGAGCGCCCGCAGGATCTGCACGGCGGCGGTTGCAATCCGGGCGTCGCCGATCTCAACGCATTTCCGGTAATCCGGCAGAAGATCAAGCTGACCATTGGCGATGCGATGACCTCTGTATATGAAGGCGGCCCCGGGTTCAGGCCCGAGCATCTGTGGCAGCCGAATGCCCTGATCGTCGGCGAAGATCGCGTCGCAATGGACCAAATCGCATGGGGAATCCTCGATAAGAAACGCGCCGAAGTCGGGCTGAAAACGCTGGAAGCCGCCGGGCGGCCGCCTCGCTACATTGCCACTGCTGCCGATGCGACGCATGCACTGGGTGTGAACGATCCGCAGCGTATCAAGCTGATTGAAGTTTAAGCGAAGGAAGCCATGGCCGGTGAAAGCGAACAACTGCCGCAGCTGAAGTCTTCAGA
>NZ_JBARMD010000317.1:0-1782 GCF_049802275.1 Occallatibacter sp.
GCTTGCAGTTGTATTCTCCTGCAACCGGAGAGATTCTCCCAACACCCGCAGCCCGTCTCAACGTGAGTACAATGGAATCGAAAGCCTAAGCATGCAGACTTTCTATATCGAGACCTTCGGGTGCCAGATGAACGCGCACGACTCCGAGAAGGTCATCGGCACGTTGTTGTCACAAGGATACACCCAGGTAGCCAAGCCGGACGAAGCGGACCTGGTTCTGTATAACACCTGCAGTATCCGCGACAAGGCCGAGCAGAAGGTGTTTCACCGCTTACAGGAATTCAAGCGTCACAACCGGGGTAAGGTATTTGGCGTACTCGGTTGTGTCGCGCAACAGGAAGGCGAACGGATCTTCGAGCGCGCCCCGCACGTCAGCCTGGTTGCGGGATCGGCCAGCTATGCCAAGCTGCCGGAGATGCTGGTTCAACTGGAAAGTGGAAACCGCCGCGTCACCGGCCTGAGCCTGGACAACGATCAGGCGTTCGAAACGCCGTTCACTCGTCGCGACAATCCGCACCGCGCCTACATCACCATCATCGAAGGCTGCGATAAATCGTGCGCCTATTGCGTGGTGCCGTTCACGCGCGGGCCTGAGCGCAGCCGCACCAGCGAAAGCGTGCTGCGCGAAGCGCGTGAGCTGGCTCGCATGGGCTACATCGAAATCCAATTGCTGGGCCAGAATGTGAACAGCTATCGCGATCCATCGCCTGCCGGTTGGGACTTTGCACGGTTATTGCGGGCGATGGGCGAAGTGGACGGCATCCGCCGTGTGCGCTTCACCACTTCGCATCCGCGCGATTTCGTCAAGGAAATTATCGACGCCATCGACGACAATCCGGTGCTTTGCAATCACGTTCACCTTCCTGTGCAGTCCGGGTCCTCGAGAGTGCTAGCGCGCATGCAGCGGCTCTACACGCGCGACGAATATATGCGCCGCATCGATTGGATGAAGCAGGCGCGCCGCAACATCTCCATCACTACCGACATCATCGTGGGCTTTCCTGGCGAGACCGAAGAAGACTTCGAGCAGACCCTGGCGCTGTTGGACGAAGTGGAATACGATTCGCTGTTCGGGTTCAAGTACTCGCGGCGCCCGAATACCGCCGCGCTGGATATTGCCGATCACATCAGCGAAGAGGAAAAGATCCGCCGCCTGGCGATTGTCCAGGAAAAGCAGCGCGCCATCCAGATCCGCCGCAACTCGGATTTAGTGGGCACCGTCGAAGAGACCTTCGTGGAAGGTTATAATCATGCAACGGGTCAATGGATTGGACGCACGTCGCAAAACCGAACGCTCAACTTCGTTCATCCTCACGTTGCGGGGCCGCGGGATGGCGCTACTCTTTCTGGTGCAAATCTGGCGGGTGCAAATCTGGCGGGTGCAAATCTGGCCGGCACGTCGTGGAGCGTTCGAGTCACTCGCGCGGGCCCGAATTCGTTAGCTGGTGAAGCAGTGATTTGAGTATGGGCGCGCGCAGGCGCGATACTTGCTATGAAAGGGGGGCGCATGGAAGTCGAAATGAAAATCCGCGGATTGATGATGGATCCCGTCACCAACATGCCCATCGTGGTGCTGAAGGATCTGAATGGGAATACCATTCTGCCAATCTGGGTCGGCATATACGAGGCCAATGCAATTGCCCTCGAGATCGAAAAAGTTTCGACGCCCCGGCCTATGACTCACGATTTGATCAAGACCTTGCTGCTGGGCCTTGGAACCGGCATTCGCAAAGTTGTGGTCAGCGAGTTGAAGGACGATACGTTTTATGCGGTGATCTGGCT
>NZ_JBARMD010000318.1:0-5185 GCF_049802275.1 Occallatibacter sp.
GGAAACCCCAGATGAGAGCAGTTCTGTGTCCGAGAGCGAACGAATGGATTCGACGCCGTCATGCAAGTTCTGCCAAAACTGAGAGACACTGCGAGCACCAGGAAATCGCCCTGCCATGCCAACGATAGCGATTGTGGAAGGCTGCATTCCTTCTCTCCTCAGCGCTGCCTTGCCAGTTTGCGACGCTGTGCACGGTCCGATACAAGTTCATGCGATGGAGATTCGGCAAGGTGGCCCGCAAGTGTACTCACCGTGGTGAATTGAAACAGATCGATCAGAGCGATCTCGCGCGTCAAAACTTCCTGTAGTTTGGCATGTACCTCGGCAACCGTAAGGGAATGCGCGCCAAGATCGAAGAAGTTATCGTTTAAACCCACCGTCAGAATTCCCAGCGCCTCTTGCCACACGTTAGCGATGATGCGTTCGAGTTCATTTGCGGCTTCGCTTCCAGGTTCAGCGATGGTGGCCGAGGGAGAATTCGGAGGCGGCAATGCGAGCAACGCTTTGCGATCGATTTTTCCGTTGTCTGTAAGTGGCAGAGCAGGAAGGAACACAAAATTGGAAGGTACCATATACTCGGGCAGTTTGGACCCGAGTGCACTGCGCAGAGCGGAGATGGCGCTGCTGTCGGATGTGTCGGCCACGAGATAAGCAACCAGTCGTTTGTCACCCTCTCGGTCTTCGCGAAGGACGACTACGGCTTGCCGAACTCCTTGGCATTGCTCAAGCGCTGCTTCAATCTCGCCGGGCTCAATGCGATGGCCGCGCAACTTGATCTGAAAGTCGACGCGGCCGAGGAACTGAATGTCTCCGTCCTCCTGATATCGAGCCAGATCGCCCGTTCGGTACAGCCGTTGATTTGTGATTGAGGGAATTCGGAGAAATCGCTCGCCCGTAAGATCTGGACGTCCCCAATAGCCGCGGGCCACACCATCGCCGCCGATGAACAGTTCTCCGGCCTGACGCGCGGAGACACGTTGAAGTTTGGAGTCGAGAATGTAAATCTGGGTATTCGAAATAGGGCGGCCAATTGACACCGACTCGTTCACATCTCCAATTAGGCAGCTCGTAGACCAGACTGTAGTCTCGGTCGGTCCATACATGTTGTAGATCTCGCCCTTGAACACCTGGCGAAGTACGTGGATTAGAGATGCAGGGACTGCCTCACCCCCCAGGAGTAACTGTTTGAGTGTGCTCAGAGACGCAAAACTGCGAGCGTCGAGGGCTAGCATGCGCGCCAGCGAGGGAGTCATTTGAAGGTGCGTCACGTGGTGGCGGGCGATTTCTTCGCCAATTTTGCCTATGCCTTCATCGCCATGGAGTACGACCTTAAATCCGCGTGTCAGGGTCCACAAAAGTTCGAGCACCGAGATATCGAAAGAAAGACTCGTTACGGCAAGCCAGACCCCGGGTTCACAACCGAGGGCCTGATCCATCCCCGCAAAGAAGCTCAAGACATTGCGGTTTTCGACCATTACACCTTTTGGCTTACCCGTGGAGCCGGAGGTATAGATGACATATGCGAGGTTTCTGCCCGAGGCAGAAGAATGGATTGATTGTCGGCAATTGAGGGCGGTGTTTGAATCGCCTGCATCCACAACCATCAGACGCTGGAGTTCCAGCGGCATGCGAAGGCGCGTCTCCTCGGTGCTTAGGAGTATCGAGATCCTTGAATCTTCGATGATCCACGAAAGACGTTCCATTGGATAGCTTGGATCCAATGGAACGTAGGCTCCGCCGGCCTTAAGGATAGAGAGCACGCTGACAACGAGGGTCTCGGTTCGTCCCATCGCAACTCCGACTAGAGTGTCAGGCTTGACGCCAAGGTCTTGGAGAAGCCAGGCAAAGCGATCGGTTCTTTCGTCGAGTTCTCTAAAGGTCAGCTGGCGGTTTCCTGCGGCCAGGGCAATCGCATCCGGAGTCAGAGCAGCCTGCTGCGAGAATAGTTCGGCGATCGTGCGGTCGCGCGGGTAATCGGATTCTGTCCGATTCAACTCAAGCGGCTGAACGAGTGACATGATAATTCTCCATGAACAGATGCTCTATGCCTGTTCCCAGAAATGTCTCGATCGCTTCTGTCGGTGTGTTTACGATCGGTTGTCCTTTGACGTTGAAGCTGGTGTTAAGCACCATTTGACGGCCGGTCGTTTCGCCCACTGCTAGAAGAAGGGCGTGAAAATCGGGATTGTCGTCCACCGAAACCGTTTGCAGGCGCGCGGATCCGTTCACATGGGTGATTGCGGGCAGTTGGGCCCTGACCTCTGGACGAACATCGACGACGCTGATCATGTACGGAAGTTCAGTGCGCGGCGCCACATCGAACCACAGGTGTGCTTCCTCCACCGAACAGGCGGGGGCAAAAGGACGAAAAGACTCGCGCTTTTTAACCATCGCATTGATGCGATCCCGCATTTCAGGTCGTCTCGGATCGGCCAGGATGCTTCGATTGCCGAGCGCCCGCGGACCATATTCCATCCGGCCCCGATACCATGCGATCACTCGACCGTCCGCGATCAGTTTGGAGGCGGCTCCGCATGTGGCCTCGAGAGAACCGAAATGCCTCCATTGAATCTTGCCGTCAAAGCCGCCAAGTGCAGATTCGATTTCGGCATTGTCGTATTTGGGACCAAAGAGCGGGGTGGGAAACCTGTGGTTCGGAATCGATTTCGCAAGCGAAGTGCGATAGAGCGCGGCTCCCAGAGCAACGCCGTCATCGCCCGCGACGGGCTGCACGTAGACTTCATCGAACAGGCGAGAATAGAACAGCTTGCCGTTCGCCGTGCAGTTAAGGGCCACGCCCCCCGCCAAAGCAAGCCGGCGCAACCCCGTCTGCTTCCCGAAGTGTTCGCACACGTGCATTACCACGCGCTCAAGGCATTCTTGAAGGCCGGCAGCTACATCTTCATGATTCGAATTGACGGAATGGTTTTGAAGCCTGCGCTTGATCAGATGCTCGTCAAGCCACAAGCGCGTCCCG
Organism: Occallatibacter sp.; assembly: GCF_049802275.1. Taxonomy (NCBI): domain Bacteria; kingdom Pseudomonadati; phylum Acidobacteriota; class Terriglobia; order Terriglobales; family Acidobacteriaceae; genus Occallatibacter; species Occallatibacter sp. Next base: position 2,978 of record NZ_JBARMD010000318.1, read on the forward strand.
AGATAGCTCTCCCGCTCCTCGCGGCTTTGGTTAAGTTTCAAAATCGGAATGCGAATCGAGCCGTCTTCACGGAGTTCCACGACCTGCTCAAAGAACGGCCGAAAGCGTCTTCGGTTGCCGTAAGGTGCCAATCCCATGATCTTGTATTCATCCGAATTAAAGTCGAAACCAAGATGTAGTGTGATCAGGGAATATAGAATGCCTATCGAATCGTTCGCGCTGACGGTGTGGAGTTTCTCTAATTCGCCATCATGAAAATCATAGACACTGAGACTCTCAGTCTCGCCCATCGCATCATTTACGACTACCAGACACTCGTCCCAGCCTGACGTGTAAGCCGCACTGGCTGCATGCGCTAAGTGGTGGTTGACGTTGAATACTTTATTGTCGGGAAAGCCCGGAAGATCCCTGCGCACCTGTGCCAGCAAGGCGTCTCGTGAAAAGACATCCTGGTAGAGTTCGCGTGAAATTTCGTCTCTCTGGTAAAGCTCCCGGTACGGAGAATAGTCGAACCCGTGGGCAATTTCGTCGACCTCATTGATCGAGATGCCGGAATCCCTTAGACAAAACTGAATCGCGTCGATGGGGAATTGACCGGTGTGCTTGTTCCTCGTGAAGCGCTCCTGCTCTGCCGCCGATACGAGTTTCCCGTCAACCACCAAGGCCGCAGCCGCGTCCATTCCCTGTGCTATTCGGTATTCGCGCTCGTCTAAGCCAGGCCATCTGGCTTTTTTGAAAGAAACAGAATTCTCCAACCCGCTAATCCCAAGTACTTTCACAATGGCTCCTTCGATACAGAGCAGTCGGCGGATCTCAATGTGGGCGCGCTATTCTTCTCTTTTCTCTACTGCGGCAGCAAAACTAATTACTCTCCTGCAGTGTGCGCTTTCGCGCAAATCTGCGCCTCTAGTGCACAGCGAACAGTGATCACGATCACAAAAGATTCGTGTCGTATTCGCCTCCACGAACAGATTTGGGCATAAAATTGTACTCGGCTCACTACCTGGAAGCAGAGAATGTCCGGTTGAGCGAATCCAGATAAGGGCCGCTCAGTTCCATTTCATGCGCTCATCCAGCTTGTCTGTTGAACGCCAAAGAGGAGGCACAGATCGATTCGGACTAGTGCGCAGACTTGGAAATGCGTCGAATCGCCAGTTGAACAAGTTTCACGTAAATTCTGGGTGGAAGAGGTGTGTGGAACTCGGATCGCGGTCGTCCCACTGAAAGTGCATCTGCTGGAGCAGCCAATTGTTCCCATTGCGGGTGAGGACAGAAAAAACCACAGGACGATTGAATCCTCTGCAATGGACTTCGCCGTTGGTTGTGATCCAGGCGACGTATCCAACTGAACAGATGATCGAATTGTCTGCATCAAAACGAGAGTCGCCCCACGCTTGCCAATCTGCCCCGATGAACTCTGCCGCTGCCGGGAACCGCGTGCCCACTCACCGGCATCGGTTCCAAGAATCAGAACACCGTCGTTCCTGGCAATCAGACTGCTCACGCACGGAAGGCGGCGCGTCTCCCGCATGCTGCAGTTACGGTCGTACACCGTTGGAAGCTGAGGTTGTCAGGTGAGGGCAAGAGATGAAACCAGGATGCGAATCCACCTAGGCGGGAAGCGCACTCTAGCGTTAAGAACGTGGTGGCGGCCTAGGCAACGCGGAGAGGCCCCGCCGCCGTTTACAGCATTCGCCCTTCCGCCATCGCCCGTGATTCGGCTCCGTTGAAGGTCGGTTAGCGGCGTCGAGAGCTAAGCCATACCATGAGACTCCCGGCGAAGACTCCCGCGGCGAAGACGACACCCATTGCCTGAAGCGGCTTCTGTTTTACGGTCCGTCGCGCTCCGTAGATCGCGTCCTCGGCCACATCGCGTCCCTGCCTCAGTGCTTTGACGGCGGACTCGACTCCCTCTTCTACGGCATCGGTAACTACCGCCTTAAGCCTTGAAACCTCGCGAAGAACATCGTCCACTGAAGCCTGCCTTTCCATTAAGTTTGGTGACATAAGATTTAGCTCTCCTTTATTGATGTAGCGATCCGTGGTCATCCGCGGCGCGCGACATATACCTGTGTGATGTGATCCGGTCTATTCCTGTTGTATCGTTCGGTCTCCAAGTATCGCGAGGCGATTTCCTGATGGGGGATAGCCAACCTTGATGCGGCATATTAGGGAAAAATTCTCTTGCACGCTCACCTCTCTTATGTG
>NZ_JBARMD010000319.1:0-2805 GCF_049802275.1 Occallatibacter sp.
ACATAGAGGAAACCGGCGACATCAGCCCACTGAATGGCACCCTATGTGCATGAAGGCAATATGGCACGCGCTGACTTGCACCTCCAATGCAGCAGTCTGCCACCTCATACCGGGAGCCTCAGAGTAACCCGGAAGCCTTGGAGCGGGCCATGAACCAGCAGACTTTTAACCGCCCAGGCGGACGGATTTTGTCTCACCAGGTGGACGAATTTTGTCTCAACGAATCCGAAGGAACGGCGCTCTCAATTCTTAGAGCGCACTCCATCCAGAGAGACGGAAAACGCAAAGCCCGGCGCGGTTGACGCCGGGCTTTGCCATCGGACTGAAATCTCACCAACCCTGTGAGGTTGAGATCGGTTTGAACCTACCACCATTCCATCAAGCGGCTCGAGCTGACCTTGGCGCTGCTCTTCGGCTTGGGCGTGCGGAGCAGCAGAACGGGGCACGGAGCAAGCTTGATCACCTTTTCAGCAATTGAGCCAAACACCGTCGGATACCAGCCGGAGCAGCCGTGGGTGGAAATGACGACTTGATCGATCCCGTCGCGCTCGATGGCTTCAAGAATGGTCCCGGCAACGTCGAATCCTACCTCAACGCTGGTCTTGACCGTAATTCCCTTCGAGGCGAGAGACACCTTTGATTTGGCGAGATGGGCCTCGGCCTGCGTTTTGGCCGCTTCGACGATGGAGGCCTCGGTGACCCCCTCGGGCAATGCCACGACCGGAGATTCCGGGACGACATTCAAAAGGAAGAGTTCGGCATGAAATTTCTCGGCGAGTTCAGTCGCCACTTCAAGCGCAGTATGCGATGAGGAACTGAAGTCGATGGGAACCAGGATTTTGGTGGGCACTGCGCTGACGGTATCTTCGGGCATTCAAAATCTCCTTGATGAGACACGAATAGCGAGCCTCATTTTTCGCTCCCAATGATAACAAGGGTGGCTTGGATTTTCTTCGTGACATTCAGCACACTACTGCCATGCGATGATGCCAAACCGGCTCTGAATCGCGTCTGGATAACCCGGGCCTGAAGATTCATCACAGCCGTCCGAATTCTGTCCGCTCCCTCTTCCAGTCCAGCGCGTTCGCAAGTCCGGCACATCGAAACCCGGTGCAGCATGCGACGATTGAGTCTGAATTTTCATCGCGGGATGTTACCGTAATTTGCTATGAGCTCACCTACAGCAGCCGTTTTGGGCGAGATCGGGCTGCCTGTGCCGATTCGCGAATTGGCGGCGAAGACCTGGGACGTGATTGTCGTCGGAGCGGGTCATAACGGGCTGGCCTGCGCTGCGTATCTGGCAAAAGCTGGCCAGCATGTGCTCGTGATCGAGAGCCGGACCCGCGTGGGCGGAGCATGCACCATTGAAGAGCCGTTTCCCGGCGTGCGCATGTCGCCGTGTGCGTACCTGGCGGGACTGCTTCACCCGCTCGTGGTGGAAGAATTGGAACTGCCTCGGCGCGGCTTTGAATGGACTCCGGCAGTCAACGGGCTGTTTGTTCCCTTCCTCGATGGGTCAAGCGTGCAGCTTTGGGACGATGACGCCCGCTGCGAGGCGGAAATTCAGAGGCTCGCGCCGGATGATGTGAACGGCTTTAACGCCATGTGCGATGTGATTCGCCGTCTTCGCGATGCGCTCAGACCGTCGGGCGAAGACGATTTGTGGATTGGAGATGCGCCAACCAGGGAACAGATTGAATTGCTGCTGGGCGATGACGTTGAGGCGCGGGCGGTACTTTTCGAGTGGTCGATGGCAGAGATGGTGGAGCACTATCTGCGCGACGAGCGGCTCCAGGTGGCCTATCTCGGCCAGGGCGTGATCGGAACCAACGCCAGCCCGTTCGATCCGGGAACAGCGTCAATACGATTTCATCACGCGTCGGGACGGCTGGGTGGCATGCCGGGGATGTGGGGCTACGTGCGCGGTGGAATGGGGATGGTGTCGTTCTACTTCTGCGATGCGGCGCGCGAAGCCGGAGCAACGGTCGTCTCAGGTGTGCCGGTGGCGCAGATTCTGCCCGGCGAAGGCGTAGTGCTGGAAGGCGGCGAGCGCATTGCCGCGCGGGCGGTGGTGTCGAATGCGGACCCGCGGAGAACGCTAACCATGCTCGGCGGCGCGGCGGATGCCAATTGGCGCAAGCGTATCGAAGCGGTGCCGATCGAGGGATGCACGGTGAAGTTGAATGTGCACCTGAAGGAGCTGCCGAACTTCACAGCGCGGCCCGGAACAAATCAGGCGCACCACTACGGGCAGATCAATGCTCCGCTGACCAAAGATGAGTGGAAGGCTGGGTTCGCCGCCGCGAAGCGCGGGGAGCTGCCGGAGCATTTGTGGTGCGAGTTGTATTTCCAGAGCGTGCACGATGCGACGGTGGTGCCGGTGGGCACGCAAACCATGAGCGTGTTTGCGCAGTACGTGCCATACACTTTTGCGCACGGAAACTGGGACGAGCGGCGCGAAGAGGTGCGTGCGCTGGCAATGAAGTCGCTGGCCCGGTTCTGCAGCAATATTGGCGACGGAGGCCTCGACTCCGCGGTGATCGAGGCACAGGTGCTCGGCCCCCCAGATATCGAAGAGAAGGTGGGATTGACGGGCGGACATATCTTCCAGGGCGAGTGTCTGCCCCAGTACATGTGGGCAAACCGCCTGAGCGCGCGAACGCCGATGCAGGGGATGTATCTGTGTGGCGCATGCACACATCCCGGCGGCAGCGTGATCGGGATCAACGGACGCAATGCGGCCATGGCGGTGTTGAAGGATTTGGGCGGAAAGTAAGTCGCAGCTTGAGTTGGACCTACTCACTG
>NZ_JBARMD010000320.1:0-29034 GCF_049802275.1 Occallatibacter sp.
CTGCTGAGCAACGATCGGATATCTTCGTCGAACGATATCTTCACGCTCCTGTAATTTGTTGCCCACGATATCGCTTACGGACGCGAGGCGAGTTTGCCATTCACCAACAAAACCACACACAAGGAGATTGACGTGCTTGAATTGAAGACTCGAAATCGGCTGAACTCGAATTGGATGCCCTGCTTTTTGGTCGCAGGACTGTGCTTGATGCCTCTTCTCGCCCGAGCTGATGAACCAAGCGAGAGAGTGACCCGAGCCGCCCAGGTATTTAAGGATCTCTCAAATGCCGAAAGTGGACTTCCGATCAACGTGCTGAACAAGGCAGACTGCGTCGTCATTCTGCCCTCGGTCAAGAAGGCGGGGTTTATCGTCGGGGCCCAATATGGCAAAGGTGTGATGGTCTGTCGGAGCGGCGCGAATTTTAACGGTCACTGGGGCGCACCCATCATGATGCAGTCCAGCGGTGGAAGCTTTGGCTTGCAGGCTGGCGGGCAGGCGACCGACTTTGTGATTTTGGTGATGAATGATGACGGTGCACGCTCGGTGATGAAGGGAAGAGCCAAATTAGGTGCAGAAACCAGTATCGCGGCCGGTCCTGTGGGACGGAATGCCGAAGCCTCAACGACCGCCACCATGCAGGCCCAGATGCTTTCCTACTCCCGCGCACAAGGCGTCTTCGCCGGTGTTTCTCTTTCCGGGACATCGTTGGGGCCCGATGACGGCGACAACGAGAAACTCTATGGGAAGAAAATCTCTGCGCAGGAGATTTTTGCAGGAAGCGTACACGCACCCCCGTCCGCTGCGAGCCTGATTTCAGATCTGCAGAGAACGTCCCCAAAGAACCTCGCCAAAGGGAAATAGCTCTCGAACAGTTGGTGGCGAGCCCATCCACCCCTTTCGATCCAATGCGACCTGAAGGACCTGCCCTTCGATTGAGCGCAGGTCCGGCAGGCTATAATTGCGCATTACTTTCCTCGATAGGCAGTGCATCCTAAAGGTCATCGTTCACCGGCCTTCAAAGTCGCTCGAGCACTGAGGGTTGGTCTCCAGAATGAATGGCGAAGAGCTCATCCTGATTACTGGCGCGACCGGTTTTCTCGGGGTGCAGGTGGTGCACAAGCTGCTGGATCGCTACCCGGCCGCCACGCTTGCACTCCTTATCCGGGACAGGGCCGATCAATCAAGTCAGCAGCGCGCCGACTCGATCGTTCCACCTTCCCAGCGATCGCGGGTTCAAGTCTATTCCGGAGATGTCAGTCTTCCGAATTGCGGGCTCGATGCCGCCACCTATGACCGTCTTTCTGCTGAAACCACGCGGGTGATTCACTCCGCCGCGACGGTACGATTCGATCACTCGCTTGACGAGGCACGCCGCATTAACGTCGAAGGGACGCGACGGGTACTGGACTTCGCCGCCACGGCGCGTCAGCTCCGGAGCTTTGCCTATGTCGGAACGGCGTACGTAGCGGGTGAGAGGACTGGGCTTATTCGCGAAAGCGAACTGGCGGTGGGACAAAGCTATCGCAACACCTATGAACAGACCAAAGCAGAGGCTGAGACATTGGTGCAGTCTCGCCTGGGTTCGATACCCGGCGTAGTCCTGCGCCCAAGCATCATCGTGGGGGATTCCCGCACGGGCGTGACCTCAAGTTTCAAAATGATGTATTGGCCCCTGAAGATCTATGCGCGACGTCTCTGGCGCACTGTGCCGGGTTTTCCCGATGCCGTGCTCGATATCGTGCCCGTCGATTTTGTCGCCAGCGCGGTCGTGCGCCTCGCCCTCGATGAATCCGCGTTCGGAAGGACCGTTCATTTGTGTGCCGGACCCCACGGAAGCGCTACCATCCAGCAGATCGCCACCCGTGCCGCGGAGTTCTTTGATGCACCTGAGGCGAGGTACGTCGATCCCAAATTATTCTTCGCCGCCATCAGGCCCTTGTTGTTTTTGTCTTTATGGGGGCGCAAACGCCGCGTACTCCGCGATGGGCGCGCCTATCGAGATTACTTCACCATGCGGATGCAGTTTGACACCAGTAATGCCGAGCACTTACTGGCGCCCGCCGGGCTGTGCCCGCCTCCGGTGCTGGACTACCTCGACCGCTTGTTCCATTATTGTGTGGAAAGCGACTGGGGCCGCAAGCAGGTTTCTATTCAATGAATGTTTTCCGCCGCATTCAACTCTCTCGAGACCAAAACGTCACAGTCGCCAATCTGGTTGACGAATTACTGCAACGGAGGGGGAATTGCGAAGTTTCAGTTGGAAACGACGGAAGCTTTCACCTGAAGGATCTGCATGCCAGAGTCTGCGCAATCGATGCCTTTCTTCGCCGTTCGATTGAACTTCGCCCGGGCCAACCTGTCGCGATTTACCGTACAAACAACCGGGAATGCTTTCATTGGTTTCTCGCCATCATCCGCGCCGGCGGTATCGCAGTTCCGCTGAACCCGCTTTTGTCGCTCGCGGAGGTGCGCCGCATTCTGGATGAGAGTGGAACCGACATTCTCGTTACCGACAAAGCGGTCTTCGATCGCAACATCGTAAATCGGGATGCGCTGAAAGTGAAGACCTGGATACAGGCAGACGATGAAGCGGAGACGCTTGATGGTTTCGTCCGGGCCGGCGAGACGGGGAAGGTATTCGCGCCGACCGCGATCGATCCTTCTAACACCGTAGCTGTCTTTCATACGTCCGGCACCAGTGGATTTCCGAAAGGTGCGGCGCTTTCCAGCAACGCACTTCTGGGGGCGCGCTCATCAACTGTGCTCGCTGGACTCTTTCTGGGACCTCGGGACCTTGCGCTCATCGCGCTGCCCTGGTCGCACATCATGGCTGTGAGCATCGTTCTTTACGGCCTAATGGTGGGCGTTCGAGGCTGCTTCCTGGATCACTTTGACGTGGATAGCGCAGTGGAACTCGTTGAGCGGTTCGGCATCACGGCGTTTGTTGGCGTGCCTGCGATGTTTGCCCGCCTGGTGAATAGCGAGCCACAGGCTGCACGACTGAAGAGCGTGCGCGTCTGGCTATCGGCCAGCGATCATTTACCCTCAGAGATTCGGCTGCGCCTGCGGCAGTTCGGAGCACTGTTCCGGTTGCCTGGCGGAAGGCGCGTACCGCCGGTTCTGCTGACTGGATACGGCATGGTCGAACTTGGAGGTCTCGCCATGATGGGCATCGAGTTGTCTCTCTTGCCCGGAAGCGGAGATCTGTATTTTCCTGTTCCTCCTTTCCACATTCGCATCGTTGACGAAAACGGGATGCCGACACGCGTGGGCATTGCAGGCGAGTGCCAGATTCGGCGTAGGGGTCTTGACCCGCACTATTGGAGGGACGCAGGCGATAACCACGGTTTGATATCCAACGACGGCTGGTTGCGGACGGGTGACCTGGCGATAAGAAATCGGCTTGGCATGATCCGGCTCGTCGGGCGTATGAAAGATGTGATCAAGTCGGGCGGATACTCGGTGTATGTTCGCGAATTGGAAGAGGCGATGCTCACACATCCCGGGGTAGCCCGCGCTGTAGGATTCGGACTGCCCCATAAGGAGAAGGGCGAGATTCCGGTTGCAGTGGTCGAATTGCAGCCAGGAGCGAAGACTGGGGAACCCGAGTTGCTTGAGTGGTGCCGGCGAAATCTCGCGGCATACAAAGCACCGCGCCATATTTGGATTATCGAGCCAGGCGACTTACCGCAGAATCAAAATGGCAAGGTGCTCAGGCAGGCGCTTCGGGAGCGGTTTTTACACGAGGTTAAATGACCACCTGCGTTGCCCTTGTCGATGCTCAGCCCAGCGCAACAACTTCCTGCGAAGAAGCGGCCGTAATCATCTGCTGGATAGAGTCGATCAGCAATTGAGGTTCGTCAAGGTGAATCCAATGCGCGCTGGCGGAGGCGATGACCTGATGGACGTTGTCGCCGATTCGCTTGAGGCAATCTTCCGAGAGCGGCGATGATTTTCCGGGCGTGAGCAACAGGACCGGGATTCCCTCGATCGGCGCCGCATTCTGCATCTCTCGCACAGTCTCCGGCACGGCTTCGACATGGCTTCGCATGCCAGCGTAGTAGGAGGGGCGCGACCAGTGCGCGGCCACGATAGGCCAAACTTCGGGCGGCATCTTGCTTACCTCGCCCCTGACGCGCCCCAAAACGTGCTTTCCGCCATCGCCTGCTGCACAGGCGAGCCGTTCCGCGAGCAGCCCCGACCGGCAAAATAGGGAAGTGACCGCAAGTCGAGCGAGTCCCAACCGGGCAATCGGAATTGCGTATCCAGACAGTCTTTTGCCACGGTCAATCTCCGCTTGCTTTTGCGGATTCAGCGGCGGCCATTCTTCGCAGCGCATCGGATCGACAAGGATGATGCTGGAGACTTCCTGGGGGTACAAGATCGCAAACTTCCGCATCACCAGCCCGCCAAAGGAGTGCCCTACCAGCACGTAAGGCGGCTTGATACCGGCTTCATTAAGCAATTCGTGCAATTCGACCACGATATTGGTCGGCGTCCGCGCGGTCCGGCATGGGCTGCTCCAGCCTAGTCCACCTCGATCGTAAGAGGCGGTGCTGGCGAACAACGAAACCTTCTCCTGGATGTGGAACCAGTTGAGATTGGTGGCGGCAATCCCCGATTCAAACAGCACGGTTGCTTCGCCGGATCCTTTCTCGAGCAGGTAGAGCCGCTGTCCATTGCCGATCTCGAGAAACCTGCCGGCACTCGTGAAGCGCTTTCGGTCGTACCGTGAACCGAACCATTGATAAAGAAACCCAGCCGCGACCAGGGCTCCTGCCAATCCGGTGATCGAGAGAAAGTAATACATACGCCATCCTAGAAGTGCGTAATTTGTGCGGAACTGAAATCCTTAACGTCAAGGTGCGCCTTTGCACTGCCGCGATCGATAATGAGGAGGGTTGATCCAGAGTGGCCACGTATCTTCGCTTCCACCTGGTTTGCATACCAGGTGCCTTGCCTCTGGTGCAGACCAAAGTATGTGAACTCCTTCACCATACCGGTTTCTTTCATCGTCTTTTCCACGTGCACCGGAAAGCCGCTCGCAGTATCGAGACAGCTTTTTACTTCGGTGTAGTGCGTTTTTTCGGACTCGCCCGGCTTGCTTACAATCAATTCGCAATTGTGCGCGCCGAACTTCGTGCTCCCTTGCGCCACCTGCGATGACCAGAAATAAGGAGCATCCAGGAAGTCCTCGTAGCTGAATCCCGGGCCAAGCGGACCGTCGCTCCATTTTTCAAAAGGCAAGACGGCGGTTCTCGCGTCTCCCGGATGGGCAATCTGAATCGTGCTTTCGCCTCCCGGCCGCATTTCAAGCAACACATGAATGCGTGCGTCGGCTGGAGACCCAACTTCGAACAGCACGCGGAGCATACCGGGAAACCAATGCGCCTTGATGTCGACCCCATAGCTGGTGCGTGTCCCCTTTTCGTCGACGCGCACCAGGTGTCCGACCATGCGATAGTCAGCGGACTCTACTTGCTTTCTTGCCAATGCCAGAGGTGCGGGAACATCCGAGGCCAATGCAATGATCGGCACCAGCATCGTCGCGGCCAGCGTGAGAGCCCTCAAGGTCATGCTTCGACCTTTCCATCGCGTATGCGGATCTGCCGGGCGGCCGCGTGCGCAATTTCGTTTTCGTGGGTCACGACGATCAGCGTCATCCCGCGCTGCTTCTGGATGCCTGTAAGAATCTCCATGATTCGCGCCGAATTCACGCTGTCGAGATTTCCAGTTGGCTCATCGGCCAGCAATATTTCCGGTTCATTGGCGAGAGCACGGGCAATCGCCACACGCTGCCGCTCTCCGGCTGAGAGCTGGTTGGGATAATGCTCCGACCGATGTGCGAGGCCCATTTCCTTTAGCAACGCATGAGCACGGTGTGCGCGGTTAAATCCTCGTTGATTCGATCCGAGCATCGGCAGTTGCACGTTCTCGATACTGCGCAGCGTAGGCATCAGGTGAAATGCCTGAAAGATGAATCCAACGTGCTGAGACCTGTAAGTATCAAGGTCGATCTCAGCGCCGAGTTTGGAGTTTTTGAAGAGAACTTCGCCGCCAGTCGGAGTGTCCAGTCCGCCAAGCAGGTGGAGTAGCGTTGACTTGCCACTGCCGCTCGGTCCGGTGATGGCCAGGTACTCTCCGACGGCGATCGAGAGATCTATGCCGCGCAAAGCCTCGACGCGTCCTTCGTCATAATTCATGCGCAGATTGCGCACTTCGAGGCTGGGATTAGTCATGTCGCAGTGCCTCCACAGGAGAAAGGCGTGCGCCTCGCCACGCTGGAACCGCGCCCGCGATCAAGCCTGCTAAAACCGCAATGCCGAGTGCCTCAGCCAAGAGTGGCAGCGAAAAAGACGTCGAGACAACACTTGCGGTCTGCGGCAGAAGAGCCAGCAATCGCAGGGCACACCAACCGAAGGCGATTCCAAGAATTCCACCTCCGAGGCCGAGCACAACTGCTTCTAGCTGGATGAGCATCAGGACTTTCTTCTTCTTCCACCCCAGCGCGCGCAAGACTCCGATTTCGCGAGTTCGCTCAAACACCGACATGGCCATGGTGTTGGCAATCCCCAGAATCCCGATCAGTACGGCTATGGAAGAGGTGCCCCAGGCAGAAGCGCGTGCCAGCCGCACGAATTGATTGTTGCTGGCACGTTCCGCCGCAGGAACAGCGCGTGATCCGGGAAGAAGAGCTTCAATCTGAGCTTGTGCGTGTTTCAGATATTGATCAGGCGGTTCTCCCGCTGGTACGGGGCGCAAGCGCACGTGAATGGTGGAAACCCTGCCCTGTAGACTGCTGAGCTGCTGCAACTGATCGAGCGGCATGATGACCGCGCCGGCCTCAAGCGCGGACCCGCCATGGTAGATCGCGGTCACTGTGAACGGAGAACCTTGAATCTCCAGCGTGTCGCCTGGCTTCTTGTTCAAGTTTTCCGCCAACAGGTCGCCCAGCATCACTTCGCGGTGACCATCTTGAAATGGCTTTCCCGAAAGCAATTGCAGGGACCGGAATTCGTAGGACCCCGCTTTCCATCCGTAAACCAGCGCGTTGACATCAGGCGTCAGATCCATGACGTTGTAAATCATGGGCGCGACCTGCTCAACTTCGGGGAGCGCCTTCAACTTCTGTCCCGCCGATTCATCCAACGAAGTGTTCAAAAAGGTCTGCTGGATCACTGCGATGTCGGTGCCGCTGCTTGAGTAGATCTGTAGCCAGGCGCGCTCAAATGCGTTTGAAAAGCCAACCAGGCCCACAAAGGCTCCAATTGCCATCCCAATGCCGAAGAGAGTCAGCAGAGTTCTCAGGCGCCGACGCAACAGGTTCTTCCATACGAAGCCCGTTAGCGTCAATTGAGAAGCCATGAATCTGCTGAGGATCCTCGCAGTTTTAGATTTGATGGACGGGCTCCGCCAGTTTATCCAGCACTGACTGGCGTGTCCATCAAACATTTCGGATTTCGTAGGAATTCCGATACCTGCGGATTGCCGAGATGACAGGAAGATGACGGAGGGATGAGTTTTTCGTCGTTCGGGAAGCACGCGAACCGACAAGTCTATACCGGCAGCTTCAGTCTGCAACGTACTGGGGCAATTGAAGGAAGGCCTGAAGTCTCTTGAATTAACTAAATATCGCGCTAGAGCGAAGGTGCAGGCGGCCATTTGCCCCGTGGAAAACCGATAAAGCGGATCGAGGGCCGGGGAGTACAATCGTTGCATGATGTACTCCGCACCGAATCCTGACCTTGTGACCGAGCTCCGATATGCCCTGGGAGTGATGGAGGAATACTCACACCTTGGCCTGGACAGCGAAGCCGCCAGCAAGCTGCGCAATATTCTCCTTCGTCGAATCAGCGAGGCTGAAGCTGCGCTCTCTGGCCGGCCTGCCGCTCCCGTTCGTTTCCCCGGCGCAGAAGCGAAGATCTCAGCTTAGAGCGGAGAGGGTTCGCGGCTTAGTCACTTGTCGCGGAACTTTGGGAACGGACAAGCCCGTGGGGCCACCACGGCATGCATCCGCTTTCCTCTTTAACTATCGCCTGCGGATTTCCGAAAGCCCTCAAGTGGCTGCCGGCAAAACAAAAATCCAGGATTCTCGCCGTTTGGCGAGCAGATCAATCGTCATCTCCGATCGGCATGCCCGGAGGAGCTTCGATGGGCTTCGCGGGAACGAACTTGTTTGGGTCGCTCTCGAATCTCTGAATTCGATCGATCAGCGCGGCGCGATGGATTGCCTCGGCCGAATCCTGCGGTGCCGGAGTCGAGGTCCACTGCTTGAGAAGATCGCGAATATGCCATTGCGCGATGGCGCGCGCCTGGCTTGAAGCGGCCGGATTGAGGGCCAGTGCCAGCATCGCTTCTACCGCGCGAAACTCTACCGCGCGCTCCACCTCCGAAGACATGCTGTGTCCCGCTTCCGGCCGCTCGGCAACGGTGGACGAAATCGACTCGAGCATGCCTCGCAGCGACGGCGAAGCCGGAACGCGCATGTGGTACTCAACGATTCGGCTTGCGCGGGCAGGGTCGAGCAGGACGGTGAGAGTCAGGTCCGCGGCCGATTCGGCGGCAGCGATCGGGTCGAAGGTCAGTCCGGTATGCGAGGGGAACGACTCGCGCGTACGTGGATAGCCAGGAGGAACAGGCGGCAACAGCCGAAGAATCGATTCCGGTAGCGTCAACGTTTCGGGCGTCAGCGTTTTTAGAACAGCGTCAATCGCCTTCTTTTGCTGCGCAGGATCGAGCACCGTGGGATTTGCGAGACCGTCTCCGCGCAGGTTGTAGCGATAGTCGAGCCCGCTGATCTCCTTGATCGCAGCTTCTGTCTGATAGCGGTGAAACAGGTACAACGGGACGAGCGTTTGTTCCAACTGCGACATTGGTGTTCCCGGCCTGATCGCGTTTTCTCCGAAACTCTTTAGTGCCGCTGCGCGCACGGCAAGAACACGATCCAATTCTGCTGCGGGATCGCTGCCGTTATCCCACAAATGCGCCCGCGGATGCGCTGAACCGAACGGTCGCGCGTCTTCGTCGGTGATGAAAAGCTGGCCGGCGTGGTCGGAGTCACTCAGAATCTTGTCGAGCGCAGACTTCTGCTCGTCGGCTGTCGTGTGCGAGCCGAACTCGCGATAGCCATAGTTGATGGCTACCTTGTCCCAATCGCCGATGCCGGTTGCGTATGCGTGCGACACATCCACATGGCCATTGCTGTCCAGCGTGATGTATGGATGTGGGTAGTCCATCACGCTGTCGCCCTGGGTTACCGTGGATGCCGCAAAGTTGTGTGCGAGCCCGAGGGTATGCCCGGTTTCGTGTGCCGCCAATTGCCGAATGCGCGCCAGCACCATCTGCAGCATCGGATTGTCAGCGGATTTCCCAGCGGCGCCTGAAGCCGAGCCTCCATAGGGCGACAGCAGCGCTTCCGCAATCAGGTAGTCCTGGCGGGCGCGCAACGAGCCCAGCGTCACATTGCCCTTGATAATCTCGCCTGTGCGTGGATCTGCGATGGCTGCGCCGTAACTCCAGCCGCGGGTATAGCGATGCACCCACTGAATGATGTTGTAGCGAGCATCCATCGGGTCTGCGCCCTCTGGAAGCAGGTCCACACGAAAGGTTCCCTTCGCCCACCCCGCTGCGTGAAACGCCTGGTCCCACCAGCGCGCACCTTCAATAAGCGCCGTACGAACTGGTTCAGGAGCGCCACGATCCACGTAGTACTGGATTGGAGCAACGGGCTTGCAGTCATCCACACAATTGGGATCCTGCTTGATCAGGCGATGGCGAATGATGAAAAGCTGATCGAGCGGCTCGCCTAGCGGAACTGTGTAATCGCGATAACCGGTTGGAAAATATCCGGCACGCGGATTAAATCGACGCGGCACAAAGCCGGGCGGCGGCAATTCGAGAAACGATGTTCGCTCGCGAATCGTCATCGCGTGCGGGTCTGGCGTAACGTCGGCGACAAACTCTCCCTTCGGAGGAGCATCCGTCGTGAATGTGAGTTCAGCCTCGACTTCAGTGTTCTTTGGGAAGGTCTTCGTATCGTCCAGTGCAATCGCAGACCGGGACGCATCAACGTGATAGGCGCCTTGCTTCAGATTCGTCAGCCTGTCGGCGACACCATGCCCATCATGCAAAAAGAAATCCGTAGCGTCGACCAGTACGGCGCCATCTGCTGACTCGGCGGCAACCGTGAATCCCCACAGCACCGACTGCGCAAATGACTGGGTAACCGCCAACTGTTCATCCGCATCGTTGCTCGACGAACGAAACGCGAGATTTGGCTGAACCAGCAGCACCTTCGGTCCGCTGCGTTCAAAGCGAACAATGCGACCTTCCGTCACTTGTCCACGATCAAGCCCTAGATCATTCGAGCCCGTGCCGAACGGCAACGAAGTGGCGTAGATGAATTGGGAACTTCTACCATCCGTCCCCAGAGGGCCAATCTCGAGATAGAGCTTCCCCGTCTTCGCATCCCAATCAAGTGGGATCAGGCCAGCGAGGTGTTTCATCCCGGCTGTCTTCTCGTGAATGGTTTGTGGAGCCGGCGGCTCACTGGCCGCCGCTGCGGGCTTCGCACCTTGCGCAAACGTAAGAAGGGGAGAGAGAAGCAGGACGAGGAAGGGAATTTTGAGCATGTCTCCTTCTATCACGGGTCGGCGTGGCGCCGGTGAGATTTCAGACCAAATGAAAAAGAACAGCTACGGCCATAGTTGAGGAAGCCCCGATGATCGCGGGCGGAGTCATTCAGAAAGAACCGTTGAATTCGCCTAGCGCATATCTGCGAGATTCACCGGGTCCATATCCGCGTAATCCTGATTCTCACCGCCCATACCCCAGCAGAACTTGTAAGCCTGGGTCCCTACGCCGGCGTGAATTGACCACCCGGGTGAAACAACAATTTCGCGATCGGCAATGACGATGTGCCGCGTCTCTTGCGGCGGACCCATTAAATGAAACACACGCGCGCTCTCGGCGACATCGAAGTAAAAGTAAACCTCAGAACGGCGCATATGCGTATGAGCAGGCATCGTATTCCAGGTGCTGCCCTCGTGCAGATGAGTTACCCCCATCACGAGCTGGCAGCTCTTTGCGCCAGCCGCATGAATATATTTGTAAATCGTTCTGCGATTGCATTGGGCCGCGCTTCCCACGTCTGTCGGCTGTGCGCACTCTTTTTTGACAACCGCTACGGGGTAGGCCGCGTGAGCTGGATAGCTGAGCAGGTAGAAAACGGCCGGTGTGTCCTTTGACCTCGATTCGAAGCGAATCTCGGGATTGTTGCGCCCTATGTAGATCAAGTCGAGGTTCTGGAGCGGATAGGAAGAGTTCCCGACATGAACCATGCCCTCGCCACCGATATTCAGCGCCCCAAGCTCACGCCGTTCCGTGAAGAATGCAGCCCTCAGCTCGGGGCTGCTTTCCAAGGCAATTGGCCGATCCGATGGAGTGGCGATCCCAATCACCGCCCTGTCCAGGTCAACGTAGGTGAGGTGAATCTCTCCGGGGCGCGAAAGGCCGCCAATGAGAAATGACTCACGGAGCTCTTGAGTCGTCATGCGTGGATAGCGAACGGGGTCCGAGATCAAAAGTGTCTTCATGGGATTGCACGACTCAAGCGAGGAATCCGCATAGTTCCGGAAACTCGCACTTCCGGTCTATCACAGGGTGCATTGAGCTCCATCAGAATAGTTTATGCTTCGTTCCGGCCAGCGGGATTGAAAGAGGTTCGCAGTTTCTGGTGCCGGCTGCTGCATAGCGTCCATGATCGCCGGGTATCTATCTGTGGGATAGAAACAGGCTCATTTCGATGAAATGAGGAAAGCCGGATTGCACGAACGAGGTGCGAAGCTCGTGATGAGCACTTACACTGGAGAGCAACCATGCTCATTTCACCAGCACCGTCCCCACGCCTGGCCGTGGTTTCGCTCGCCGCGGCAGTACTGTTTGCTCAGATTGCCGGTCCTTCTGCCGCCGGGCAGCAGGCTGGAGCTTCGGGTACGCGCGGTTCAGTGATTGCTGTACCCGAAGTCCGGGCATCGCGTGCGTACCAGGCTGCAGTGCAGCAGGGGCCGCTTGCGGTGCAGGCATTTCTGGCAGATTTTCCCAAAGGGGCCGATCTGCATTTTCATCTCGGAGCCGGTGTATATGCTGAGACGCTGATCCGCGTGGCCGCTGAAGACAAGGTATGCATCGACCCAGCGAAGCTGGATTTTGCGCGCAACGAATCTGGAAAGGCTCTCAAAGAGCCCTGCTCGCCGCTGCTTGTCCCGGCGAGCGAATTGAACGGAAGCAGTCTGACACCGGCGCAACAGAATTTGTACGATCGTCTCGTCGATGCATTTTCGATGCGGAACTTTGTGCCGACACCGAGCTATAGCGGGCACGATCAATTCTTTTCAACCTTTGATCGGTTTGGCGGACTCGATAAAAGCCACACGGGCCAGTGGATCGACGAAATCACGAGGCGTTCGGATGCTGAGAACAACCAATACCTTGAGCTAATGGAAACTCCGACATTTGGGCATGCGGCGCGGATTGCGCACGAGGTGGGATTCAATCCGGACCTCGCGCAGATGCGACAGACGCTACTCGATCATGGTTTGAAGGATGAGGTTGCTGAGGATCGCGAGCAGATTAAGGCCGCGATCAAGTCGCGCAATCAGATTCAGCACTGCGGAACACCGCAGGCTGCGCGCGCATGCCGAGTGCAGGTGCGGTTCATCTATCAGGTGCTGCGGGCTTTCTCTCCCGAGCAGGTGTTTGCGCAGACGTTGCTGGGATTTGAGACGGTGCAGCAGGCCATTGAGCAAGGTTCGGATGATTGGGTGGGCATCAACTTCGTGCAGCCTGAAGATTACATGGTGGCGATGCGCGACTACGCGCTGCACATGAAGATGGTGGAGTATCTGCACAGCCTCTATCCAAAGGTGCATATCAGCCTGCATGCAGGCGAACTGGCGCCGGGTATGGTGCCGCCCGAGGGTTTGAAGTTTCATATTCGCCAGGCGGTGGAGATCGGGCATGCGGAGCGCATCGGGCACGGTGTGGATGTGATGTACGAAGACGATGCACCGGGGCTGCTGAAGGAGATGGCGAAGAAGCATGTCATGGTCGAGATCAATTTGAGCTCGAATGAGGGCATTCTCGGCATCACGGGCGACCATCATCCGTTCCAGTACTATCGCGCAGCGCATGTGCCGGTAGCGCTCTCAACGGATGACCAGGGTGTGAGCCGCATTGATCTGACACATGAGTACGTGCGTGCCGCGAACGACTATCACCTGAGTTACCTGGATCTGAAGCAGTTGGCGCGCACGGGAATGGAACATGATTTTCTGCCGGGAGACGGCTTGTGGGCTATGCCTGATGTCTTCAGCGCGCCCGTAGCGGCCTGCAAGGGGCAGGCTCTCGGTGGACCAAATCCGTCTGCTTCATGCAGGAGCTTTCTGAATGCGAATGAGAAAGCGGCTGCGCAGTGGGAGCTGGAGCGGCGGTTTCGGGAATTCGAAGCGAAGTTCTGACGATCCTTCCTCACCGCCGGGGCAGCTTGGATTCGGCTACGACCCGCTAATCTGTATCTGGAGCCGCCAAACCGATGCCTTCCATTGCTTATCTTGAGTGCTCGCGCTGCGGTGCGCACACCTCTGCCGAAACGCCACAGACCGTTTGCCAGCAGTGCCCGACTCAGCCAGCCGGATCGCTTTTTGTTCGTTATGACTTAAAACACCTCAAAGGAACAGCGGCGCGCGATGTGATTGCGAAGGATGCTGCGGGACCGTGGGCGGGCATGTGGCGCTATCGGTCGGTGCTTCCTGAAGCTGAACCGGTCACGCTCGGCGAGGGATGGACGCCGATGCTGAAGAGTACGCGGCATACCGGAGCCTTCGTGAAGGAAGAAGGCGCCAATCCTACAGGTACGTTCAAGGCGCGCGGGCTGGCGATGGCCGTGACGATGGCTAAGCACTACGGTCTGCACAAGCTCGCAGTGCCATCGGCTGGTAATGCGGCGGGGGCGCTGGCAGCTTATGCCGCGGCGGCGGGAATTGAGGCGCATATCTTTATGCCGCTCGATGTGCCGTTTGCCAACTATGTTGAGGCCGTGGCTTATGGCGCGCATGTGGAACTCGTGGATGGATTGATCTCAGACTGCGCGCGCATCGTTCAGGAGCGGAAGCAACAGGAGGGTTGGTTCGATGTCTCTACGCTGAAGGAGCCTTTTCGTGTCGAGGGCAAGAAGACGATGGGCTACGAGTTAGTGGAGCAACTTGGCTGGGAATATCCCGACGCAGTCTTCTATCCAACCGGCGGAGGCGTCGGGCTGATCGGGATGTGGAAGGCGTTCGAGGAGATGGAGGAACTGGGTTGGGTGCGACCGGGCAAGCGGCCGAAGATGATTGCGGTGCAGTCGTCGGGCTGCGCGCCGGTGGTGCGCGCTTACAACGAGGGCGCAAAAGTGAGTACGATGTGGCAGGATGCGGCGACGTTCGCATCTGGATTGCGGGTGCCGAAGCCTTACGGCGATTCGATCATTCTGGACATTGTGCACGCGTCGGATGGGCTGGCCATGGCGGTGAATGATGAGGAGATTCTCGGGTCGATATTGGACTGGGCGCGGAATGAGGGCATCTTTCTCTCGCCGGAAGGTGCGAGCGTGACAGCGGCCTACGACAAGCTGCTTGCGAAGGGATATTTGAAGACGAGCGATCGGGTCGTCCTGTTCAATACGGGAGCAGGGCTGAAGTATACGGATGTGACCGCCGAGGCGATGAAGCTGAAGCGTCCGAAGGCGCAATAGGCAAGATGGCGACTTCCACTTCAACACACACGCAGAGCGAGGACCGCATCGCGCGGGTAGTTGCGATTGCCGGCGTGCTGTTGGTTACCGCGGGCGCGGCCGCTTCACTCGCACATCTACCTGGCTTGGGCGAGACGCTTCGCTGGGTCGGGATTGCTTGTTTCATCGTCTTCGCGGTTCGCAAACCATCGTTGATGACCTGGACGTTTCTCGCGATGGTTGCGGGAATCGAGTTCGGGATCGATGCCCCGCATATGGCTGCGCAGGTGCGATTGCCCGGCGACTTGTTCCTGCGATTGATCCGCATGATCGTTGCGCCGCTGTTGTTTGCCACGATCACAACAGGCATCGCGGGCCACAACGAGCTCCGCTCGGTAGGTCGCGTTGCGATCAAGGCTTTGATCCTGTTTGAAGTCGTGACAACGCTGGGCCTGATCATCGGCGTTGTCGCGATGAATATATCCGGTGCGGGCTGGGGCATCGCGATTCCAGCCGTGCTGGAGGGAGCCGCGCCTGCAGCGGCGCAGGCTCCGCAGACGTGGCAGCAGATCATCCTCAACCTTTTTCCGAACAACATCGCCGAGGCCGTGGCGCAGAATCAGATTCTGCAGGTTGCGATCTTCTCCATTCTGTTCGGCTCGGCGTTGGCCATGTTGCCCGATCAGAAGCGGGCACCGCTGGTTTCAGTGCTGCAGTCACTCGCTGACGTGATGTTCCAGATGACGCGCTTCATCATGTACCTCGCGCCGCTCGCTGCTGGAGCGGCCATTGCGTATACCGTCGGGAACACAGGCCTGGCGACGCTTCTTCCGTTGGCAAAGCTCGTCGTGACGTATTACATAGCGCTGACAGCGTTCGCCCTGCTTGTTATGGTTCCTGTGATGGCAGCGTTTCGGGTTCCGCTGGCCAGATTCATCAGGGCAGTGGGCGAGCCCGCGGCGATTGGATTTGCAACGACGACTTCGGAGGCTGCTCTTCCTTTGGCAATGGAGCGCATGGAAGAGTTTGGCGTGCCTCGCTGGATCGTTTCCTTTGTTATCCCAACGGGCTATAGCTTCAACATGACAGGCGGCAGCGTCTATCTCTCGATGGCAGCGGTTTTCGTTGCCCAGGCGGCGGGCATTCATCTCACGTTTGGACGGGAACTCGCGGTGGTCCTGGTGTTGATGGCGGCGAGCAAGGGGATCGCCGGAGTGCCGCGTGCGTCATTAGTGGTGCTGCTTGCAACCGCGAGCGCAGTGCATTTGCCGACCGCGCCGATTCTGCTGATTCTTGGTGTTGACACGCTGATGGACATGGGCCGGACCATGATGAACGTGGTCGGCAATTGCATGGCGGCCGCGGTGATCGGCAGGACGGAAGGCGCGCTTCCTAGTTCCTCACCTGCGAATGTGTTGAAGGTTTAACAAAAGAAACCGATGTGACAAAGGACGACGGGTGGCAGCCCTGGTCTGCAAGGTATGCGCAGAAATCCGCGGGCAGGCGAACGAGGTGCGTTGTCGTTCCAGCAATCAGCACAATTGTGGTCTGATCCTCTGCTCCGACGATTTCATAGCCTATCGTGATCCCATGTGCGCGGGGCGCTTCCTGTTGAGAGGATTGAGGCGCATGGACGATCGCCACGAAGATCATGCCGAGGATGATTCCGAGAAGCAGAGCGTTGAAGCAGGTTATAAGACGGCGCATGTTTCCTCCAATGCGGGCGCCCTCGTCCGCCAGTGTTGAACGGTATCCAATGGTGCGAATAATCGGACATCATCCGCGCGAAGCAGTACAACGAGATGGCTATGCGGCTGCGACGCGAAGGCGATAGGCCTCCCGGGCCAACTTGCCCAGATCGAAAGCGAGTTGCAGGACAACAATCGTGCAGATCACTGCAAAGCCGAGGTGGATTGCATTATTAAGCTGTTCGAGGTTGTGGCCATAACGCAACTGATCGACGGCGGGATTTTTGAGTGAAACGTAGATGTGTCCCGGAGCCGTGAGCAGCAAGATGATCGGGATCAGGCCGAAGGCCTGGTTGATCATCCGCTGGATCCGGTTCGTATACTCCCAATTGCCACTCGCAAGGTCGAAGCACTTCCACAAAATCTGCGCAATATTCAGGATGACAACCCATACGTAGACGGTCCACCAGACGGGCGCAAGCAGGAAGGGCGATCCGTGCAGATACAACGCACCGGGTCCCATCAGCAGAAACGGGTAGTGCGGGATCAGAAGCAGCCATGCCAGAAACAGGCAGCCAAAGACAATCTCCGCGACCGCCTGCGTAAAGGAGCGGCGTTTTCCTCTCCCCGCTTCATCTTTATCGAGCGGCGGCAACGAGCTCGGCTGCCATTTGTCAGTGAGGCCGTCGATGGTTGGGCACTTCTCAGGATAACGAGTTGAGAAAAACTCGATCATCGCGAAAACGAGCGTGACCCAGCCCGCAACCTGGATGAGGACGCCGGGGATGCGGAACAGCGATGCGAAGACTTCGTCCGCGCCGGGTGTTGTTAGCGGAATAACAACTGCAGTCACGATCACGGTGATGATGAAGGCCCACAACAGCGCTACGCGCATGACGTACACGTACATCGGGAAGAATGTGGGACCGATCAGGTATTGCTGCGGCTGGTAACGCGAGGCGACCTTCAAAGGCGAGCCCATCTTTCGGAGCAAGTCTTCCATCTCGCCCTGGGTTAACGGACGGCCGAGTTCGGATTCCTTGTCTTCGATCTGCGACTCCATGTTGGCGCGCAGTTCGGCGATGATGTCGTCCTGGCGACGTGTCGGCAGGTACTTTTTGACGGCTTGGAGATAACGGTCGAGGAGTTCCATGGCTGTTTCCTTACTTGCTGCTCTGGGATTCAGGGTTTTCGAAGATTCGATTAATTGAAGCGTTGATGGCCTGCCATTCGTCCAGCAACTGGGCAAGAATCTGTTCGCCATCGGGCGAGAGGCGGTAGAAGCGCTTGTTACGCTTATCTTCTTCGCGCCATTGGCTTACCAGAAGGCCCTGCGTCTCGAGGCGGCGGAGAAGCGGGTATAGCGTGCTTTCGTCGATTTCGAGACCCCTTTCAGCCAGATCCTTGCGGAGCGTGTAGCCGTAATGCTCCTGACGAAGCTGGGCCAGGACTGCAAGGGTCAAGCTGCCGCGGCGGAGCTCGAGGCGAAGACTTTCGAATTGGTTCTCAGCTACGGTCATGCTGTGCCTCGTACACTGTACTTCATATACTGTATGACAACTAGTGTATGACGTCAAGTAGTTTTAGAAAGATTTTTTGCACGGATGAACCGGGCTAGAATCTTCGGCATGGATAACGAGCGTATCCGGGCGATCTGCGTGGCGCTACCGCACGTGGTGGAGACGGTGAACTGGGGCCATCACCTGGTTTACTGGGCGGGCGACCGGGATGTCGGCGGCAAGATGTTTGCCATGACAGACCTGGACGGCACCGGAACCGGGGTGCTGTGGTTTCACTGCGGGGCCGAGCGGTTCCATGAACTGCTGGAGATCGAGGGGATTATCGCCTCGCCTTACCTTGCCAAGGCGTACTGGGTAACGCTGGAACGGTGGGACGCGTTGCGGCCGCGGGAGATTGAAGAAGAACTTCGAAAAGGACACGCGCTGATTTTCGAAAAACTGCCGAAGCGGACGAGGGATCTGCTGGCGCTGCCGGTGGAGGAACGGAAGCAGGCCATCGCCGAGCGGAAGAAGGGGCTGAAAGCCAGAGCCAAGGCGACCGAACCCAAAAGCTCCTTTCGTGGAAAAAAGGCGTGAGGGAACGATGATCGGCGTCTGAATATTTTTGTGCAATTCCACTCGTGACGAAATGGCCCGTCATGATGGGTACAGACGTCGGTGGAACCGGAAGTCGCGAATCCGCGTATGTCTGGGTGTTGATTCAGATTGAGGTAGATGTCATGGCGAAGTTTCTCTTGTGGTGCATTCTGCTGGTGATCTGCTGGCCGCTGGCCTTGCTGGCCGTGATTGCCTATCCATTCGTATGGCTTCTTCTGTTGCCGTTCCGCATTGTCGGGATCGCCGTGGGCGGTGTTCTGGAACTGGTGAGCGCCATCATCTTTCTGCCCGTGCGGATGGTGCGGGCTATCTGAAGGCCGGTTTTTTCACAACACATTGCGATGTTTTCCGACGTCTCGCGATGGCCGGGTTACCTATGTACAGGCGAAGGAAATGAGTAGTAATACCCGGGGGGAGGGGTGCTCTCGGGTCCGCCCTCAGCGGCGATTCGCCGATGTCGCATGCAGGCAGCGTCATTTTCTGCAGCGATTTGCATAGATCTTCATTCTGCTCCCAGGCGCTGAAATTATCGGCAAGGCTTCAAGAATATTTAATTGCTTTCTGATCCTGGATTTACGGTGCATTCGTGATCCCCCGCCTCTTGACAGCCTGGGCTTGCGAAACGGGCGCCCAGGTTTTTCAGAACCTAGAAGGTCGCGGCGCCGTTTACCTCCGAGAGACCTCCGTAACCTGCGGACAGCCCACTGATTGTCCAAAATACGCGTCCAAAAGGAAGATTCAGGCTTGTTGTTGAGTCCTCGTCTTATTTGATCCAAGCGCATTCATTGGAGGCCATCATGCGAAAAATATGGTTGCAGGGGTTTCTGTCGTTTGCGGGGCTGGCCGCAATCGGCGGTGTCGGAACGGCACAGGCCCAGACGGACATGGCGCTTAGCGTGTATGGAGCGTTTCATGGAACGACTAACGGGAACGGAACCATCCAGAGCCCCTCGAACTCGGCGGGCGGGATGATTGAGCTTCGGCATATTCGGAATCCGCTGATTGGATATGAGGCAACCTACTCCTACAACCGGGCCAACCAGGTGTACTCATCGAGTTTCGCCAGCGGGACCTGCGTTGTCGGCGCTACTCCGCCGTGCCCGTCGCCGGCAGCGGTATCGGCGAATGCGCACGAGATCAGCGCGGACTGGGTGGCTTCGATTCACATCGCGAATCTGAGGCCGTTTGCCCTCACGGGCGTGGGACTGCTGTTCAATCAGCCGACGGGCGGGCAGATCAATACGACCAGCGATACCAAGGCAGTGTTTCTATATGGCGCGGGCCTGGACTGGGGAGTTTTTCCGCACATCGGCCTTCGCTTTCAGTATCGCGGGAACCTGTACAAGGCACCCGATTTGACTGCGCTCTACACGTCCACTAACGCCTTCACGCATACGTCAGAGCCAATGATCGGGGCGTATTTCCGGTTCTAGACCAGATTCGGAATACGCGTAGGGTCTTGAGCAGATTGAGGCTTGGCTTTTTGCTGGTGAAAAGCCACTCAACGCGTGCCTGTTGTCTACCGAAACTGCGGCCGATGGACCATTCGTTTAACGGCTGCGGATGAGCACGGCGGTCGCGTCATCGGTGTGAGTCGATCCGGTTTCGTATCTTTTTACTTCGGCGATGAGACTGTCGACGCAGGCTCCGGGGTCATGGAAGTGCTCGATCAGGCGAGCGGGACCGAACTCTTCGTCGGTGCTGTCCATGGCTTCGGTGATGCCGTCGGTATAGAACAGCAGTCGCGTGCCGGGATCGAGTGTGAGGGTGCTCTCGGGGTAGCTGGACGCACCGAGCCCGAGCGGGAGACCGGTGTCGAGGTCGAGAAATGCGCAGTGATGATTGATCACCAGGGGACGCAGATGCCCTGCGCTGGCGACGGTGATCTGGCGCGTTCCAGCGTCGAGCACACCATAGACCATGGTCACGAATTTGCCCATCGGGAAATCATCGGTGAGGGTGCGATTGAGATGCTCGAGAGTCTGCGCCGGAGAAGTGTAGAGAGGTGCGATCGAACGCAGGAGAGCCCGCGTGGCAGACATGAGGAGCGCGGCGGGCATGCCTTTGCCGGAGACATCGGCCAGGGCGATGCCGTAGCGCTGACTGCCGAGATCGATGAAGTCGAACCAGTCGCCAGCTACCGCTCCGGCAGGGTGCCAGGCGGTTTCAAACGCGAAGCCGGGTACGAGCGGCTGGGGCTTGAGAAAGAGTGATTGCTGCATGGCGCGCGCCTCGGCGGACTCCTTCTGCAGCCGCTCGCGCTCAAAGCGTTCGTTGCGAAAGAGGCGGGCGTTTTCGACTGCAATGGCGATGTGACCGGCGAGCGCCTGGAGCACCTGGCGCTGATCGTCGGAGAAGGCGTCGATCTCGCAGTGTTCGACGCAGAGGGCCCCAATCACCTCGCCCGCGGCTTTCAAGGGGATGCTGACGGACGAGCGCGTATTGGGCTCGCAGGCAATGTAATAGGGATCCTTGGAGACATCCGGTGCGTAGCGCATTTTGCCGGTGGCGGCCACATGGCCGACCATGCCTTGCCTGCCAATCTTGAGTCGTGCGCCTTGTTTGTTTTTCGTGCAGCCGCGAACGCCAGAGAGAACCAGGTCATCGGATTTTCCGTCACGAAGCCAGACGTCGACTTCGACGTTGCCGATGGATGCGGCAATGTCGTTGACGACGCGGTCGAGCAGGGCATCCAGCTCAAGGGTAGAGGCGATGAGATAGGTGGCGCGCTGTAACTTCATCAGGGTGTGGGTGAAGTCGCAGGAGGAGTGAATGCGAGGTGGAAAAGCGTCGCGGGCCTGAGCCGTTGCTGGGTGTGTGGCCATGGGGAAGCGTCCTTTGGACCCAGAAAGCGGGTTGTCGATTGGATGGACGACGGTGCGGTGCGATGCAGTTTTTTAAGGACTTGCCAAGGCGGAGGGCACACAGCCGGGCGGCCATTTCAATCCCGGGCGAGCTCGGGATCCAAGGCTGGAATTCGAGTCAAGGATCGTTTATGCACAACGAGGATGTCATTGATTTCTGGGGCTATTTCCGGTTGTTTTCCGGTGGAATGCCATCCGATTTCGTCGAGTTTTTGTACTTCCACCTTGATGAGTTTTGGCCCGCGGAATAACATACGAATCCTCAGTAGGACTGCGTGGATCGCAGTTCTCAAGGAATCGCCTCGATGAAAATCTACTGGCTATATAGTGTTCCGAGCTGGCTCTCTTGCACTCTAACCGTGGCCGCGTTTGTCGCCTTTGGTTTGGCCGGCCTTTACCTTACTCGCGGCTGGGTACGGCGCCTCGACAGCAAGGAGCACCACGCCTACAACCACATTGTCGGTTTCTACATGGCGGGCACCACTGTCTTGTACGCAGTTTGTGCGGGCCTGCTGGCCATTGGAGCCTGGGCTACCTATTCCGACGTGCAGGGAAAGGTCGACCATGAGGCGACCGCCCTTGGCGCTCTTTACCGCGACATCGGTGCGTACCCCGAACCCGCGCGCAGCATCCTGGAGCAAGACCTGCGTACGTATACACGCCAGGTTATCGACGTGGGGTGGCCGATGCAGCGGCGCGGAATCGTTCCCAATAATGCGAGCTCTGTGTTGAACGACTTTCAGCAACACTTTATGTCCTACGAGCCGCAGGACGAGCGACAGAAGATCCTGGCCGCAGAAGCCTATAAAGCCTTCAATGACTTGACGGAAAGCCGAAGAGCGCGGCTCAACAGTGTGACCGGCGAAATGCCCGGGCCTCTGTGGACCCTGGTAATCGCCGGAGCCGGGATTTGCATCGCGGTTACATGGTTCCTTCACCCGGAAAGTTTCACCATGCACTTCTGGATGACGATATTGTTTGCAGGCTTGCTGGCTCTGCTGATTTTTTTAATCGCAGTTCTGGATAATCCTTATAGAGGTAAGACCAGCGTTTCTCCTGAACCCCTAGAGCGCGTCTATGAACAAATCATGGTGCCACCAAATGATGCTCAACCTGAAGGTCATTCAGAGCACTAATATTGCGTAGTACAAACTCAAAAGTAGAACCGGCCTTATGAATCGCCGGACGCCAATGCCGGTGCGTGCGTTTCTGTTTCAGGCATGTATATCGTCGATCATGAACGGCTGTCCGCCGAAGTACGCACCGATGAAGCGCCAGGGCAAGTAGTTCCTCTAAATATAGACAGGGTGTGAGGAGACGCATTAGTTTGGCGTTATGGCAGGAGTGTCGCTGGTATTGGATGGGAAGGTTGCGCTGATCACGGGTGGGTCGCGCGGAATTGGCGCGGAGACGGTGCGGCTGTTTGCGGCGGCGGGGGCGCGGGTGGTGTTCAGCTACCGGCAGGCGAAGGAGCAGGCGCTCGCCCTGATGGACGAGTGCTGCGGTCAGACGCGCTGCATACCGATAGAACAGGAACTGAGCACTCCATCGGACGGTCGCGCGCTGGTGGGCGCAGCGGTGAAGGCCTTTGGGCGGCTGGATGCGCTGGTGGTGAATCACGGGGTGTGGCCTTCGGAGGATGCTCCGATTGAGTTGATGACCGAGGAGCAGTGGCGGAATACGATGGCCGTGAATCTGGACTCGGTATTCGGGCTGGTGCAGGCGGCGGTTGGGCAAATGCTGTTGCAGGGAGAGCCGGCGACGGGCGGAGATGGGACGAGGGGACACATTGTGCTGATCAGTTCGACGGCGGGACAGCGCGGAGAAGCGCTGCATGCGGACTATGCCGTGACGAAAGGGGCTCTAATCAGTCTGACAAAGAGCCTGTCGAGTGAATTGGCGCCGCAGGGGATTCGCGTGAATTGCGTGGCTCCGGGGTGGGTGGCGACGGATATGTCGGCCGGGACGCTGGGCGATTCCGCGCTCGGTTCGAGGATACGTTCGGGGATTCCGGTGGGGCGCGTGGCTACACCGCGGGAGATCGCTGGGCCGGTGCTGTTTCTGTGTACGCCTCTGGCTGGTTTTATTTCAGGAGAAGTGGTGAATGTGAATGGGGGAGCGGTGCTGGTGGGATAGGCGTCAGCTTGGGTCCTGGCTGGTGGAGTTTGTGCTCTCCCACCCATGGCGCAAGAAGCAAAGGCGCGCCATGGATGGGGCACCCGGCCTCTTGTATGGGACAGGGATTGGGAAACAGGATTAGACAGACAGGCGGAGGAAGAATGGGGAAGGGATGCGCGGTGGGGCTGGCATTTGTGCTGGCGATGCCGCTGGGTTTACGGGCACAGACTGACGACAGCGGTGCTGGTGCAATAAAGACATCGCAGACGGCGAATGATTCCGGGGAGAAAAATACGGCCAAGGCACGCGCCGCGCTGGACGCTATGGTGAAAGCGATGGGCGGCGACGCGTGGATGAACGCGAAGAACATGGAGCGCGAGGGGCACATTGCGGCGTTCTATCACGGCAATCCCGACCCGGGGACGACGCTCTTCTACGATTTTCACCAGTGGCCCGATCACGATCGCGTGGAGTATACGAAGCATCGCGACGTGGTGCAGTTTTACGAGGGGCGCAAAGGCATTGAGGTGACGTATCGCGGAGCAAAACCACTACCGCAGGATCAGGTGGATGACTTTATGCGGCGGCGTGACCACTCGATTGAGACGGCGATGAAGGTGTGGCTGAAGGATCCGAACACGATCTTGGTGTATGAGGGGCAGCGGATGGCCGAACGGCATATGGCCGAACAGGTGACAATGATCTCGGCCCAGAATGAGGCGATCACGATCCAGATGGATGTGCAGACGCACCTGCCGCTGAGCCGCAGCTTTCAGTGGCGCGATCCGCTGTACAAAGACAAGAACACGGATGTGGAGGAGTACGCGGACTACCACGATGTGGATGGATTTCCGACGGCGTTCTCGATCACGCGCATGCACAACGACGAGATGTTCCGGCAGTTGTACATCGATAAGGTGCATTACAACCAGGATCTGCCCGCGGATTTCTGGGATATCAACGCGGTGGCGCAGAAGATCAAGAAGTGAATAACAAAGCTCGTAGCCGGTAGCTCTTAGCCATGAGCTCGCTTCGTTATAATCCTCAGGGAGCGCGGGGTGGTTTTTCGCGCGCTTTCTGGAGCCAGAGCATGACGTTCGACATCCAGGAGATCCTGGAATTTCTTCCGCATCGCTACCCGTTTCTGCTGATCGACAGGATCACGGAATTCGAGCCGACCAAGCGGCTGGTGGCGATCAAAAATGTGACCATCAACGAGCCGTTTTTTCAGGGGCATTTTCCTGGGTATCCCATCATGCCGGGAGTGCTGGTGGTGGAGGCGATGGCGCAGGCTGGCGGCATCATCATGATGCACGCGATGGAGGATCGCCTTTCGAAGCTGGTGGTGTTTACGGGGATCGAGCGAGCCAAGTTCCGGCGGCCGGTAACGCCGGGCGATCAGTTGCGGATTGAAGTGGATGTCCTGTCATTCCGGACGCGGGCGGGCAAGATCCATGGCCTCGCGACGGTGGATGGCAAGCTGGCGTGCGAGGCGACGCTGACGTGCGCGGTGGTGACACGGGAACGGGAGCGGAAGGCGCACGGAGACGACCCGGATACGAATGCCACAGGGGGAAAGGCGCCCACGGCGCCGCCGGTGGCCGAGTGAGTATCCATCCCAGCGCGGTGGTGGCCGAGGGAGCGGTCGTTCCCGACTCATGCGAGGTAGGGCCGTTTTCGACCATAGGGCCGGACGTGGTGCTGGGCGAGGACTGCCGGCTGATTTCGCACGTGGTGCTGGATGGGCGGACACATATCGGAGCGCGGAATGTGTTTTATCCGTTCTGTGCGGTGGGCATGGCGCCGCAGGATTTGAAGTATGGCGGCGAGCCGACGGAGTGCGAACTTGGTGACGACAATACGATCCGCGAGAGCGTCACCATCAGCCGCGGCACGGTGAAGGGCGGTGGCATCACGCGCGTTGGCTCAAAAAACCTGCTGATGACGGCGGTGCACGTCGGGCACGACTGCATCGTGGGGAACGGATGCATCCTGGCGAATGCGGCGACGCTGGCGGGGCATGTGATCATCGAAGACTTCGCCACCGTAGGGGCGTTCAGCCCTGTACACCAGTTCTGCACGGTAGGGAAATATGCGTTTATCGGCGGCGGGACGATTGTGACGCAGGATGTGCTGCCGTTTTCAAAGACCTCGGCACGGCGCGAGAACAAGGCCTACGGCGTGAACAGCATTGGATTGGAGCGGCGGGGATTCAGCGCGGAGCGGATCAAGGCGCTGCAGAAGGCGTTCCGGCTGCTGCTGGTGTCGAAACTGAACACGACGCAGGCTCTGGAGAAGATTCGGGAGCTTGAGGGCGAGGACGTGGCGCTGCTGGTTACGTTCATCGAGCGCAGCGAGCGCGGGGTCATCAAGTAGGGCGAGTGGATTTGGGGGCGGACGCTCGGCCGTTTTTCCCCCTTAGGGTGAAGACGAAAATAGCCAGGGTGAAGCTCAGCTGAACCCTGGGAACCTGAGTGCAAATGGACCGCGTCCCGGAGGGCCGCCTGGAATCAGCCCCAAAACGTAACGCGGATCGTACTCGATCCGATTCTTCTTCAAGAACGCGATGAATTCAGCCTGAAAATCGTGTTTCTTGTGATGCTCCGCCTGACCGGCGATGTAGGCGAGGGTGGCAGCGATTTGAGCGGTTCCGATAGAGAAGGCGCCGTATCCCTCTTGCCACTGAAACCCTTTGACTGCACAGGTCTCGTGCATCCAATGCGACGAAGCGCTCTTGATTTCCCGCATTGCCTTCGCAAGTGGAAGAGACGACGGCAGGGATAACAGGATGTGGACGTGATCCTCCATACCGCCGACTACAAGGGCTCTCATGCCATGCTTTCTGGCGATCCCTCCGATGTATTCCCTGAGCCGAGACTGTATATCCGGCGAAATGGTTCTGCGCCGGTCCTTCGTCGAGAAGACGCAGTGAAATAGCGAGCAGCAATAGGTATGTGACATGGTGAAGGATAATGGTAGCGCAGGTGGCGTGGATCGGTCGGCCCTACGGGACGATGGGGTTATTGGCAGACATGTCCCAGGGTTTTCGCCACGCTTCACCCTGGGCTATTTTCTTTTCCTCCCTCCGGGAGGACCGGCGGTGCTTGACCTGCAAGAGCAGGGCGGCACGGATTGGAAACGGAAACGGTTTCCGATCGGGAGTTATTGAGCCGAGATGGATCGGATAGGTGCATGAGATTCACGCGGTGGGCACGATGAAGCTTGGTCTGATTGCGGGGAACGGACGGTTTCCGTTTTTGTTGCTGGATGCGGCGCGGGCGCAGGGGTTTGCGGTTACTGTTGCGGCGATTCGCGAGGAGACTGATCCGGAGATCAACGATCGCGCGGCGGCAGACGCGAAGATTACGGTGCACTGGCTTTCACTGGGAGAGCTGTCGCGGCTGATTGAGGTGTTTCACAAGGAAGATGTGAAGGCCGCGGTGATGGCGGGGCAGGTGAAGCACAAGCAGATTTTCAGTAGCATCCGGCCGGACTGGCGGCTGGCGAAGCTGCTGCTGAATCTGCGCACGCGGAATACGGACATGCTGCTGGGTGCGGTGGCGAAGGTGCTGGCCGATGAGGGCATCGAGTTGATGAGTTCGACGCAGTTTCTGGAGCCGCTGCTGGCCGAAGAAGGCGCACTGACAGAAGCCGTGGGTGGGCGCGCGCCGAGCGAGAACGAGCGGAAGAATATCGAATATGGTCTGGGTGTAGCGAATTCGTTGGCGGGGTTCGATATCGGACAGACGGTTGTGGTGGCGGCGCAGGCCTGTGTTGCCGTGGAGGCGATGGAAGGGACGGACGCGACGATTGAGCGGGCTGGACTTCTAATGAAGTCGATGGAATCAGAGGATGGATCGCCGGCTTCGACATTGGAGCGTCAGTTGACGGTTGTGAAGGTCGCGAAACCGAACCAGGATATGCGGTTTGATGTGCCGGTGATTGGAATGAAGACGATTGAGACGATGGTGCAGGCCGGGGCCAGGTGCTTGTCGGTAGAAGCGGGGCGGACGCTGCTGTTCGATCGCGAGGCGTTGCTGAAGCGAGCCGTGGAGGCGGGAATTGCGGTCGTCGCTACGCAACGACAGGGACATAGGGACGTAGGGACATAGGGACAGACTTTTTCATGACAATTCGTCTGGTGTCTGGAACTATACTGACCGGCAGCAGCTGCGTCCCCGGTTCTTCCCGCTGCGTCGCAATGACATGCCGGTGTGTCGGCTGGGACGCTGATGTTTGATCCCCGTTTTGATGAACAGGAGGTTACAGATGAAGAAGACGATTCTGATTGTGTTTGCCGCGGCGGTTGCGCTGTCGGTTTCTCTAGTAACAGTGCGGGCGGCGGATGAACCGATGCCCTCAGTCGGGCAGATGGCGCCCGCCTTTAGCCTGCCATCGCAGGATGGGAACCAGGTGTCGCTGGACAGCTTCCGCGGCAAATGGGTGGTGCTGTACTTCTACCCGAAGGACATGACCCAGGGCTGCACGATAGAGGCACACAACTTCCAGCGCGACCAGGCGAAGTACGACGCACTGAATGCCGCCATCGTTGGTGTGAGCGTGGACACGCCAGACAGCCACAAACAGTTTTGCACCAAGGAAGGACTGACGTTCAAGCTGCTCGCCGATCCAGCACATAAGGTTGTGGACGAGTATGGGTCGCTGGGGCACTTCGGCGACATGACGATTGCGATGCGGAATACGTTCCTGATCGATCCGAAGGGAAAGATCGTGAAGGTGTGGACGAAGGTGAATCCGCAAGTGCATTCGGAAGAAGTGCTGGCCGCACTGGCGGAGGCGCAGAAGGGGTAAAGCAGCTACTAGGTTCTAGCTTTCCCGCCCATGCTTCGCATGGATGGGGCACCCGGCAGCTGAGGCAGCTGCTAGCTCTCAGTTTTTAGCTTTCCCATCCATGGTTCGTTGCTTTCCCAGGTCTCAGAATCGAGACCTGGGGCACCCAGCTTGTCGTGTTTGGGGCCCGCGATGGGGCTTACGAAGATGATTGATCCTATGACCGACGTTTCGCAGAGATTTCGCGCGGGTCTGGACGACGTGCATCGGGAGTTGATGTCGGTGCCGGCGGCGCTGGCGGATGTGCCGTGGCGTGAGGGTGGGTGGACACGGAAGCAAATTGTGGGCCACCTGCTCGACTCGGCGACGAACAACCGGCAGCGATTTGTGCGGGCGACGAGCGACGGCTGGTTCAACGGGCCAAATTATGCGCAGGAGGCATGGGTCGCGGCGCATGGCTACGCCGATCAGACGTGGGACACGCTTCTGGGGTGGTGGGAGGCGGAACACGAGATCCTCATGTCGGTTGTGGATCGAATTCCGGAATCGCGGTTTGAAGCGCAGTGCGTGATGGATGCGGATGCGCCGGTTACGTTGCGGTATCTAATCGAGGATTATGTGACGCACCAGAGGTGGCATTTGAAGCAGCTGCTCGCTGGTGCCTCCTAGCTTTCCCACCCTTGCTT
>NZ_JBARMD010000321.1:0-4012 GCF_049802275.1 Occallatibacter sp.
TTGAGCGCTTCGAGTTTGGCGACGCCGGTTTTCTCGAGATCGCCGGCCTTGGCTACGAGGCGGTCGGCCTTGGTGTGGAAGACGGGGCGCATGTAAGCCTCGGTCACGGCTGCGATCGAGCGGAGGACGCTCTTTTCGCCGCAGCCGGCGCAGGCGCCGTCGCCTGAAACCAGCGCGTCGTAGTTGCGCCGGACCATGAGCATGTTGCGCAGGGTGGCGGTCTTCGAGTCCGCTGGGTTGGCGGCGTTGAAGAGGCCGAGGTACTTCTGCGATGTGTCGGGCAGCAGGTTGAGGAAGGCGGTGCCGGTCTCGTGTTCGGCGTTGACCTCGGTGGTTTCCTGCACCATCTTGAGCGCCATGTGATCGCCGCAGGCGGTGACGCAGGCTGCGCAACCCTTGCAGAGATCGCTGACGAAGATGGAGAAGATACCGCCGGTGCCGGGGGCCTTGCGCTCGGGCGACGAGAAGATGGCGTTGACCTTCTGATAGGCCATTGGCACCTTGTCGATGATGGAGTAGAACTGGGTCTTTGCTTCGGCTGAAAAGCCGTCGACGGATTCGGTGACTTCGCGGATGATTTTGGGCAGCGGTGTGCCGGTCTTCATCTCGGCGACCATGCGCTGGCGTGTCTGCTTCTCGATTTCAGGAAGCTTCGCCATCATCCTGGTGCGTTCGCCGGCGTCGCCCACGTAGCGGGAGACGGCCATGGTGAGCACCGTGCCCAGGTCCTGCGAGGTGTTGGGCAGCGCGGTGTCGGGACAGACCGAGATGCACTCCATGCACTGGGTGCAGTTCTCGGGGATGTAGAGCGGGGTTTCGCGGCGGGCTACGTATTTTGAGGCAGTGTCGCCGGTGGCCGCGGCGATAACGCCCATGGCTGCGAGTGGTGTTGCAGGCTGGTCGTATCCGAAGCTGGCGCGGAACTCGGCGTCGAATGCGTCGATGGTCGCGATCGGCGGACGGGCATCTTGTCCGGCGGGAGGCAGTGTGGAACGGCAGCCGCCTGTGTTGCAGTCGCCGCTGCCGACGGTGGCCATTTCGAGGATCGGGAGCAGCGGCTGTCCGCGCAGGGAGGACTTGTCGGCAGCGGCCATTTCGCCAATGGCGATTTCCTTGACGCGCTCGAAGCCCTGGGTCATGACTTCCATGTTGGAGTTGACGACGGCTTCACCGAGCTTACCGAACTTCTTGACGTACTGCTTCATGACGACGTCGCGATACTGCTCCTGCGTGATGCCGAACTCCTGCAGCATGGGGCTGACGGCGAAGAAGGCTCCGAGGAAGGCATTGCCCTGCATGCGGAGTTGAAGGTCGGCACGGTCGGTGGCCTTGCGGGCGATTTCAAAACCCGGCAGCGTGTAGACGCGAATGTTCTTCTCGATGATCTGCTTGCGGGCCCAGAGGGGAAGGTTCTCCCACGCGCGCTCGCCTTCAGCATCGGACTCCCAGATGAGAGCGCCGCCGGGCTGGATGCCATCGAGCGGGTTAGTGTGGGTGAAGGCCTTGGGATCGCAGCAGAGGACTACGGTGACGTGGCGCAGATCGCAGTTGACGCGAATGCGGTCCTTGGCGGCGACCATGAAGTAGCTGGTGGGCGCGCCCTTCTTTTCTGAACCGTACTTGGGGTTGGCGCTGACGTGGATGACTTCCTTGGGATTGCCCTTATCGTCGACCAGGCCGTCGCGCTCGTAGAGCAGGTCGTTCAAGTCGCCGAGGATGGCGCCGAGGTTCTTTCCGGTGGTGATAGCGCCCCATCCACCGATGGAGTGGAAGCGGACGGCTACTGCGCCTACGGGCAGCAGAGAAGGCATTTCGTCGCCGATCACCGCGTAGGGATGGTCGATGCCGAGAACGAAGAAGCTGACGCCGTCGGCCGCGGTCTTGCCATCTTTGCGGGCGCGGCCCTTGGTGGCGAATTCGTAAGCGCCGATGATGTGTTCGGGGCGGAAGTCGCGCGAGCCAAGGCCGTAGCTACCGGAATAGATGTGCGGCACTTCGTCCATCGCCAGCGCGGGCAGACCTTCAGAGGCTTTGTGTCCGGCGGCCTGAATGGCCTTCGAGAGGGCAGTGCGTATGTCGCGGCCGAGCGGGTTGTCGCCGCTGAGTGCTTCGTCGGTGCGTTCGAGGATGATGACGTTCTTCTTGCCCTTGAGCGCGGCGACGATGGCCGCCTCGGGGAAGGGGCGAATGACGTTGACGTGGATGGAGCCGACTTTGACGCCGCGGGTCTGGCGGAGGTAGTCGACGGCAGCCTCTATGTTTTCGGCGGCTGAGCCGAGCGAGACGAAGACGGTGTCGGTGTCGCCGCATTTGTACTGGGAGATCAAGCCATAGTGGCGGCCGGTCAGCTTGCCGAAATCTTTATAAGCGTCTTCAAGGAACTGCAGGATCGGCTCGGCGAAGTTGTTGCGTCGCGCGATGATGCCGTTCATGTAGTGTTCCTGGTTCTGAACGGGGCCAAGGAGGACGGGATTGGTGAGGTCCATCATCTTGGGAACGCGGCGGCGGGTGGGTCCAAAGAGAACGCGTTGTGCTTCAGTCGGGCAGTCGATGATGTCTTCCGGTGCGCCGAGGTATTCGCGGATCAGCTCGGACTCATGCTTGTAGAAGGTGCGCTCAAGGTGGCTGGTGAGGAAGCCATCCATGATGTTCATGCCGGGCGTAAGCGAAAGCTCGGTGACGCGGCGGAGAATGAGGGACTGGTCGGCGGCCTGCTGGGCGTCTTTGCCGAAGACCATGATCCAGCCGGTGTCGAGGGCGCCGTAGATGTCGTCGTGTCCGCAGTGGACGTTGAGGGCGTGCTTGGTGAGGGCGCGGGCGCCGACTTCAAGCACCATGGTGGAGCCCTTGCCGGGAGCGTGATAGTACTGCTCGACGCCGTACACCACGCCCTGGCCGGAGGTGAAGTTGACCACGCGCTTGCCGCAAACGGAGTGGGCGATGGCGCCACCCTGGGCTGCGTGTTCGCCTTCCGTCTCGATAGCGATGGTGTTGTGGCCGAATACGTTCAGATTGCCCTCAGCGTAAGCCTGCTGGAAGAGCTCGCCGCCTTCGGTGGAAGGCGTAATGGGATAGAAAACGCCCGCATCGGCGATGCGGGTCTCCGTGTGGTACGAGACGAGCTGGTTTCCGTTGGCTGTAACTCGAATGCCGGGATAGCGAGCGGCTTCCGTCATAGTGTCCCCTCCGTGCGTCCTGATCGTGCTGAAA
Source organism: Occallatibacter sp. (assembly GCF_049802275.1). Classification (NCBI taxonomy): domain Bacteria; kingdom Pseudomonadati; phylum Acidobacteriota; class Terriglobia; order Terriglobales; family Acidobacteriaceae; genus Occallatibacter; species Occallatibacter sp. The sequence goes on from NZ_JBARMD010000321.1 coordinate 3,211, forward strand.
TTCCACCGGCAAGGAGACCAGCTGGCAAGCGCTTTCGGGGTGAGCCCATCGAAAGGCTGCAATGGTCCCGCAACCTGCGGTTGATTCTTACCCCAGGCTTTGCTGGCCCATCAGGTCAACGGCTGCAAGTGCCTGGTTTGATTGGTTCTGTAACCGCGATCAAACTGCGGCTCCAATCTAATTCCCTTGATTAAGTTCAATTGCCAGAACGGTATTGCGCGAGTAACCCAAGGGGGAGCTGCCCGTGAAAACGGCCTATACATCAGTATGCACCCGCGATGCGAGACGGTGTATCAGGGTGTACCAGTGCGTGGGATTGGGAGGACGGACGGCTTCGAGCGGGGCATCGGTTGGGGCCGAGCGGCGGCTCTATACTTGGACCGATTAAAAAAACTCAAAGAAGGATCGAATGACCGAAACGAATCCATCGTCGAGTCCGAGGTATGCGAGCTACCCGAGCGTTGCCGGGCGTGCGGTGCTGGTGACCGGCGGGGCCAGCGGTATCGGCGCATCGATCGTAGAGCATTTCGCCCGCCAGGGGGCTCGGGTTGCCTTTCTCGACATTGAGGATGGGGCTGCGGAGCAATTGATCGCGGCGCTGAAAGTACGAGTCGAGTCGGCGCCGATCTATTTTCGCTGCGACCTGACGGATATTGGCGCCCTTCAATCGGCGGTCAGAGAGGCGGTTGCCTCGCTGGGCGGCGTCGACGTGCTGGTGAACAATGCGGCGAACGATCAGCGGCACAAGGTCGAGGACGTCACGCCGGAATATTGGGATGCTTCGATCGCCGTGAATCTGCGG
>NZ_JBARMD010000322.1:0-9950 GCF_049802275.1 Occallatibacter sp.
GCACTCGTCTATAGCCAAGAGGTTCACTACAACTACGAGCGCGGCGCGAACTTCTCTGCATACAAAACCTATCAATGGGTCGACACCCCTACTGCCGCACCCAAATCTGATCCAGCAAGCGCGCAGAAGGTCGACGCGGGCGTTCCACTAAGCCTTCCTGCTCTGCCAAACCTCCCCACATCTCCGCCCATCTCCCTCGGCGGCATACCATGCTTTCCCGGCGGCGCATTGGACATCCGCGACAATACGTCAGAGGATCAATTGATAAACCAGGAGATTAAGCGGGCAGTCGAGGAGCAGCTTGCTCAAAAGGGTCTTATCAAGGTCGACAAAAACGCGGACCTTCATGTGGGCTACCACGCTGCCATTCGTCAGGAACAGAGCCTGTATGTGTCGGGCATGGGCTGGGGCGGCGGAGGCTGGGGAGGCCCATGGAATGGTTCAGTGCAGGGCCAGACTTTCAGCGTTCCAATCGGGACGATAATCGTGGACCTGTATGATCCCGCACAGAAGCAGCTGATCTGGCGTGGAGATGCGACCAAGACAATCGACCTGAAGAAGGATCCCGACAAAAACTACAAAGAACTGCAAAAGGCGATGGCCAAACTGTTCAAGAACTATCCGCCTCAGCCAAAGAAGTAAGCGCAACCGCAAAACAAGCGAGTCTAGCCCCGTGGCTGCGACTGCGGGGCCAGACAAGGAGGGCCGATGGACTCACGTTTCTGGGATGTAATCGGGACATTCGATCTCTCATCCAGAAGCCGGACGACGCCCTCTACATCCTTCACACATCCATCGGCGCGATTACGGTCCACAAGTTCGTGTTTCGATGCGAAGCGGGTTACGTCTTTTTGCAGGGCCTCGACCACCTCGCGGTGAGCTCTTGGCCGGTTGGGTTGACCTTCAACACTTGCTCAACCCATGGACTACGTCGGACCATACTCGGGCTGTTAGTTCGAATCAATTCCCATTAGGTAACACACCGCAGAGAACTTGGGCACTTACCCCCCACCGAGTCTCTGCCAGGAGGCAATAGAATCTGTCATGTTTCCCAGATACTGGAGGGCTGGAGAGGTTGAATCCACCTGATCGTCATGCTATCCACCCGGAAATCCCGTGATCTCCCGGACATATTCGTCCAACCAAGGCGCAGTCCGGGGCAGATAGAGCCTGCCTCAAACTTGATCGACTGGCCGTTGAAGCGCATGAGCTTGTCTCTCCCGGCCGGTGCCTTATAGGCTTCGATTCGTAGATGCCTTCCGATTGCAGGTCCTGAAACAAAGATGTTCCCGGCCTCGGAACTTTGTCTGATTCCCAGGCAGCTTGAGCTCGGCGTTTACTGATATGGATAAAAGCCCTCCTGAATATCTCCACCAAATGCTGCCCACATCGCGTCAGTGCCGCGATAGCGGCATGCACCGGCTGGCCGATACGCACCGGGCACGCTGATATGCAGGGACTTGGATTTGTTCACGTGTGGCAGGCGGCTTGCATTTACAAGTGTTGATCTGAACTTCAACTCGCTCTACGGTGACGCGCGATGAATGGAGAACTGATAAATATCCCGACGAAGTCGCTCGATGACATGATGTTCGCAATCCTTTCCGGCGAGTTGATTGACAAATACGTGCAGGAGATCGTGGACAAAGAGCAAATCGTCATGCACGTCTCCACCGCTGACTCGGCCATGGTAAAGGTCGGCACGCTTCCATCCGGCGGTGAGTGCATCGTAAACCGAGTTTTTTCTCTAAGAGCATGCCATTAACAACTGTGCACTTGCATATTCGGAAATAAATGAGGAGGACTATTGATATGTATAAGGACCTTCACGAGTTGGCGAAAGAGCATCATGCTTTCTACGAAGTGTTGCCATACAACCTCTTGCTCACCGAGAAGCACGGGAGCCTTCCAGCGACCAATCGAACAATTCAGGCTGGCTTTGATGTTGATATCTACGGCTTAAATCTAAAAAAAGATCTGGCGCTGCCGGGTCCTGATCCAAACTACACGCTGGCCCACGCCGAATTGCAGAAACTCGCAGAGAAAGTTTCAAATGCGCATTCCAAGGATTCTTGCGCCGTTGAAGTTATATCATTCCCTTCAAGGATTGTTCTTGGTGGCTCAAGTAACGCGGATGCGCTGGGAATGCTGCGAATTAGAATTTCGCATCATCGGGGCCTCGATCGACCTGCCGATCTCCCAGAACAGCATGTGCTGAAGGAACTCGAAGTCCAATTGCATAACTTGGGCGTCGTGCGGCGATGAAGAATCAGCACAGCAAGAGCTTTCCCAATTATGTGATGCTGATCACAGACGGCAAACATATCATCGCCGAACAATTATTGTGAACCCTAAATGAGCCTAGCAAGTGATCTCCTAACTATCCCGGCATTGCCATCAATAGAACAGAATTGCAAAGATCGTCCGACGCTGATCATCGTGGACAGCCATATCGGGTGCGGTGCGCCGCACAAGCAGGATACCGGTGGGGCACGCGGTGAACCCCTGGGCGAGGAGCAGGTCCGATTCGCGAAGCGAAATTATGGTTGGCCAGAAGATAAGAAGTTCTACGTGCCCGATGGCGTTTACGATCATTTCCGTAAGGGCATCGGCAAGCGCGGAAAACAGCTACGCGACGCCTGGTTCGCGCGAATCGCGGAATACCGGAAGCAGTACCCGGAACAAGCCGAAGAGATCTATCGCATGCAGCACCGCCAACTCCATGAAGGTTGGGACCATGACCTGTCGGAATTCCCTGCGAACGCGAAAGGCCTGGCGACGCGTGAATCCTCGGCTAATGCATTGAACGCATTCGCCAAGAATATTCCCTGATTGATCAGATGGCCCGCGGACCTCGGACCATCTACCAAGACACGTATTACGCAGGAAGGAGCGGGAAGAGTTCTCGGCAGAGAACCATGCCGGACGCAATTTTCACTTCGGCATCCACGAACATGCCATGGGAGCCATCCTGAACGGACTGAGTCTGGTGAAGGTCAGGCGCTTCGGTTCGGGATTCTTCATCTTTGTCGATTACATGCGCGGCTCTATGCGGCTGTGCGCGTTGATGAAACTCCCGGCAATTGTCGTTGTTCACTCACGACTCGATTGGGATACTTCGCGCGGTTTCCCTCAGAGCAAGGGGGTAATGACCCTGCTCACAGCGATGCATCGAGTCGTGCAATCGTCTCGGCGCTCATGGATAAGTGAACTTACTCTGAAACACTGCACCCGCTCGAACACGCCTTAATTCAAGGCTGATCACGTACAACTTCATCCCTGAGGTAGCATCCAACTGCAATCTCCAGATTAAAGTGCATTCCTCTATGTTGCAGGATCTGTCCCAGCGGTGATCGTTGTACGATCGCCAAGACTCCGGGATTCATACCAACGAGCCACAGTTGAATGCCGTCCTGACTTTGCTTCTTCGCAACCTGTGCGAACATTTTGAGTGCGGTGTACTCCATGTCGAGGACTCCGCTGGCGTCCACTGCGACAACCTTCGGTTGCGTTTCCCTAACCAGCGGCTCAATCTTGTGGGCGATCTGTGCCGCATTAGCAAAGAAAATTGGACCTTCCGGCCTGAGCAGCAGAAGGCCAGGAAAACTCTCGTCCTCGGGATGTTCCGCCGATTGCGCCCGGAATACGTTGGTTCCCGGCTTGCGCCGCAGGACATACACGGGAGGGTTGGCTACCTGGTAAGCCAGTGTGACCAGGGAAACGATGATGGCGACGATGATTCCCTTCATGGTGCCCACAAGCACGACCCCTGCGAACGCCACGATTGCCCATGAAAACTCGGTCCTGCGAATGTTAAGAATCTCACGGAACTCGATCGGCTTGATGAGTCCGAAGGAATACACAATTACCAGCGCAGCCAATGCGGATTGCGGCATCAGCGCAATGAGTGGAGTGAGGAAAGAGATTGTTATCAGTGCCATCGCCGCGGTTACTATCTCGGCCAATTGCGTGCGAGCTGCCGCGAGGACGTTGACTGCCGTTTGCGTGGTGCCGCCGCCGCCCGGCATTGCACCGAAAAGCGCTCCTCCGACATTGGCGAGTCCAGTTGCAAGCAGCTCTCTGTCTGCTCGCGGCGCCGGCTCGTCACTTCGCGCGAAGGCTCGGCCGGCCGCAACCGTCTCCGTGAAACTCATCAAGGCAATCCCTAATGCGCCGGGCCAGAGCATGGTTATCAACGAAAGGTCTGGCTTCACCAGCGAGGGCACTCCTGGCGGTATGTGGCCCACCAGTTCGACACCCAGGTGTTGCAAATTCAAGAAGTACGCACCCGTTATCGCCGCAGCTACGGCCAGCAACGGCGCCGGCATTTTGGGCAGGAAGCGCTCCATGCTCAGCAGAAACACTATGATCGTGAGCCCGACGGCCAGCGTCGCTAACGACGTTTTTGGAAGAGTGTGAACTATTGAGAGGACATTCTGAACGAATGTGCCTCTTGTGAAGTGGATGCCCAGGATCTTTGGGATCTGATCCACCACAATGACCAGCCCGATACCGGCTCTGAAACCGACGAGAACTGGCTCAGAGATGAAGTTCGCCACCATTCCCAGGCGCAGCACGCACGCCAGCAAAAGTGCGGCTCCCACCAGCAGGGTCAACGTCACTGAAGCTCTCAGCAGAGCGGTGGGATTGCCGCTGGGCACGACCTGTCCCAACTGAGAGGCAGTAAGGATCGCCAAGGTTGTGGTCGTGCTGACACTGAGCACGCGCGAGGTTCCAAGTACCGCATATATCGCCATCGGCACCAGGGCGGTATAGAGACCTACCTGCACCGGTAGCCCGGCCATCATGGCATACGCCATCGCCTTGGGAATGATTACCGCGCCGGTGGTCAGCCCTGCCACGATGTCGGGCCGCAGCCATTCCGTACGGTATGAGACCAGCCATTCGGGTAAGACTCGGAACCACCGATGATTTGACATGCTGGAGGCCCCTACCAGAGCTGCGGAACGGTTCGATGCGTCTGTCTTGGCTCTACGTACCCTTTCGGCTTTTGCCTTGGCGGAAGCTTGGGGGGCGTATAAGGGATCTCCTCATACGGAATGCTGCTGAGTATGTGCGCGATACAATTCAGGTGGGCTCGCTTTTTGTCATCCGACGGAACGATGAACCACGGCGACGCCGCTGTATCGGTGGCTGCGAGCATTGCATCGCGGGCGCGTGAGTAGTCGTACCAACGGCGGTGCGATTGCAGGTCCATAGGACTAAGCTTCCATCGCTTGGAGGGATCCTCAATGCGCGCGAGGAAGCGCTTGTGCTGCTCCTTGATTGATACTTCGAGCCAGTACTTCAGCAGGATGATTCCCTGGCTGACCAGAAAGCCCTCAAACGTCGGACAGTCCCTGAGAAACTGCCTGTGCTCTTCCTTATTACAGAAGCCCATCACGTACTCAACAGCGCCTCGGTTATACCAGCTCCGATCGAAGATGACGATTTCACCTCCAGCGGGGAGTTGTTCAATGTAGCGCTGAGCATGAAGCTGCGCCTTCTGCCTCTCAGTCGGTGCGGGGAGGGCCACCACACGAAAGATGCGAGGGCTGACACGCTCCATGATGCGCTTGATCATTCCGCCTTTGCCGGCAGCGTCTCGTCCTTCGAAAATGATCACAATGCGAGCGTTGGTCGTCTTGACCCAGTCCTGGAGCTTGACCAGCTCGACTTGCAGGTGGAAGATTTCTGATTCGTACTCTTTTTTGCCGACCTTTGGTTGGCCGTTGACGCTGGACTGTTTCGTGTTGCTGTCCAGCCTTGCTTTGTGTTTCTTTTTGTTCTTGGATTCGTTGCCCATCGCTGTTTTCCGGCTCCCTGGATCGGCCGTCTATTTTGAGGCCGGCCTGTGTTGCACCTGTATTCATTGTCAATCCGGTTCCGTTTGCAGGCAGCCCCACATCGGGGCAAATCGCAGCCTCTTTGGGAGCGAATAACAGCCTTCTTTCGAGGCAAGAACTTTTTGGGGAGGAGGTCTCTTAAGGAGAGTGGAAACTATGTTGCATGCGGCAAGTCCTCGGCACACCGGTGCCGTCCCCAGCGACTGCAACTGGAAAGGCGCTCACGCAGCACGAGATTTAAGCGTGATCGCTCAACAAGGTGTTTTCTGGTCCTTGAAGCTGCGCTCTATGCATTCCCAGGTCGAGGCATCATCACGGTCCGAAATTCGATCCGTCAACTGCTCACCGCGGCTTTTATCGCAGGTCTGCCAATCAGTGGTTATTGCCAACAGTCCGCGGGTTAAGCCGAAAAACCAGGAGGTCCGTGAGCGCAGTCAGGTGGCCTAGGGCTGCCTGTAGCGACGGTGGCCCATCTTAGTGACTCTCTAGAAGAGATGGCCTGCAAGATCTTTCCGGGAGTCGTTCAGAGAGAGGTAGCCGGGTTCAGGTCGGCAGGAGATGACAGTCGCAAGGACTCAACATGCTTCGCCGTTGGTGAGAGAGCGAACGGTTGGCGCAGGAATGATCGTCGACCCCGACGGTTACATCATGACCACCGAACAACCAGTCCGGAACATCGCCAGCACCATTGATGGGGATCGGCGTGTACGGTGGTGGGCAAGTACGATATCCGAATTCAGAGCGAACGTGCGCTCAAGAGCGCGTTGCGCGGAGCGATTGTCGCGAAACTCTGCGGTGCCGAATTATCCAAGGAATCGACAAAAGCGGCCAGTGTTGTCTCGAGATCACCGCACTGCGCCACAATTGCGGCATCTGCCGCGATCGCGGCAACGTCGCGTTTGGGCACATATTGAAAGCGAAGGAGATATCTTGGTTCTCCTTTGGCGAGTGCGTTGCATATCAACAAAGCGTGAACCTGCCTGAGCCCTCTTCAAGCCGCATCTGATTGTGCTCTGTTGTCTGGCCCGTTCGATGTGGCGCTCAGCATAAACACCGATGACCTGTGTTCAGCTCACGGCATTTGGAAGGAGATAGGAATGAACTCGCTCGTGCGATGGCAGTGCCTGTCGGTTGCATTCGTTCTGGTCGTTCTTGTTTCCGGATGCGGCAAGACACCGCATATCACGTTGGCATGCGAGGCTACACCACCCGCCGTCTATCCGGGCGAACTGGTGATCGTGCATGCCACTGCCGATTCGGTGAGTACAGGCAAGAGCGCAAACCTGTTATACAAGTGGGCGGGCACAGGAGTAGTAGCTAACGGTGAAACGGCCCGGGTCGTCACGGTGTCCATGGTACCGGGCACCTACACTGTTAACGCAGATGTAGAGAAAGGCAAGCCCGGCAAAGAGGGACAGAGACCGGGTGAGTCAGCGACATGCTCCATTGCTTTCACAGTCAAGAAGCTTGACCCTCCGACCATCAGCTGCTCTGCAGATCCTCCCACCGTTTCGCCTGGCGCGAGCAGCAGAATTACCTGCGTTGGCGCAAGTCCCCAGAACCGTATGCTTAGCTACAGGTACTCCACGACTGGTGGAACAATCATAGGCATCGGTAATGTCGGAATTCTCTTAGCCTCTGAGGCCCCCGTCGGTCCAGTAGCAATTACCTCTACCGTTGAGGATGATGAAAATCACAAGGCAAGTACTGAGACAAAGGTGACAATTGAGGACGCTCCTCCGCCGCCGGCAATCCCCCACGTACAACCTCGGCCGCACTGAGAAAAGGAAGCTATGAACGACCGAACAGGGAAATTGCTAGTCGTGGAGTCTGACGACGCTTTGAGAGCAACCCTCATCACTTTGTTGGGAGACGCAGGATACGAGGTTTCAACCGACTACCGCAGGGGATTGAAATCCGTTATCGCTTTCGAACCCGACCTCGTCATTCTTGGCGCGGATCCGCAGCAGTTGGATTGTTGCGACCTTCTTTCTGAAATCAAAGCTTCCAAGCACACTCAAGAAATACGAGTTGTGATGTTGGTTCACGGAAGCGTAACGGAGCTGACCCGGGGACTGGATCTCGGAGCCGCCGACGCGCTGTCGCTGCCTCTCGATCCAGCCGAATTGCTCGGTAGGGTACGCTCTCAACTGCGCAACAAACAGATCGCAGACGAACTTTGGGAGCGGCTCCACCTTGCCGAGGAGAGCCAGAACACGAATCAGCAAGTGGTAACGGCGGTGCACGAGGGACGGCGCACGTTACTTGCCGGCACTACGGCCATTGTTCTTATGCTTATCATTGTTGGGCTCGTCTCATTCTCTTTCTACCGGCGCAGCCGCGCCGACAATGTCCGAGTCTATGCCGCCGTCACGCGCCTGCAAACCGGCGCACTCTCGCAACAGAGCCTGCTGGAACGCTCCCGGCAGAGCCTCGCAAACCAGTCGCCCGGAACTACAAGCAGTCAAACAGAAGACGCCGCCGATCTCGAAAACAAGGTGGCGACGGTAGAAGGCCGCCTTCAGAAACTCGAAAGCGAGGGAAAAGTTGCGCATACGATCATCGATGCTGATGAGCCGAGCGTGTGTCTCATCCATGTTGCGATCGCTTTCCGTGATCACGATACCGGCTTGAAATTGCACTACGCTGCGCTCACTAGCACCGGAGAGCCTGAGACCGACAAGTCCAACAATCCTCTAGTGAGCATCACAGGGACCGGACCCGAGGTACACCTTGATGTTTTTGGCACCGGATTTCTTGCATCCGATGATGGACAAATCCTGACCAACCATCACGTCGCCGAACCCTGGTGGCAGAACGACGAACTGAAGGAGATGCTCGATCAAGGCCTCGCAGCGGAGATTACCGAGATGACGGCCTATTTCCCCGGCATCACCCATGGCATCGCGATTTCGACCGAAAAGATTTCCTCCGCTGCAGATGTTGCAGTCGTGAAGGGAAACGTTTCAGGGCTGCGAATTCGACGTATCGCCCTGGCCGATGGTCGCCACTCAGCCATCGGTGGCAGTCCGGTGGTGTTACTTGGCTATCCTACCGGCGTTGATGCCATTCTGGCCCGGACGGGCGCAGCGACTCTCCAGGCCATCGCAGCTTCATCGAAGGGTGATCCGAAACAGGTGATGGAAGATCTCGCACGCCATCACTTAGTCAAGCCGGTCGTCACACAGGGACACATAGGCGAAGTACTGCCCGACAAAATCGTTTACGACGCCCAGACGACCTCCGGCGGTTCCGGTGGCCCGCTCTTCAATGATCAAGGTCAGGTCATAGGAATCAACTTTGCAATGGTCCGCGATTTCGGCGGATCAAATCTTGCCATTCCTGTTGGCTTCGGGAAGTCACTGCTGAAGCCTTAAGCGGGGTCAGCACGTGACATGAACACGCAGAGCTGAATTCTAGTTGGCTCAGTGACGGATTAAACGGAAACCTCGCAAAGGAGAATTCATGGAGAAGTTCAGACGAAATTTCGGAATGCTCACAGTAGTCCTACTGGCTGCAATGGTTGCGAGAGCTGACTCCTTGGAGTTAAAGAATGGAAGCCTGATCAATGGCAGGTTCCTAGGTGGCACGGAGCAGGAGATCAGGTTCCAAGTCGGATCATCGGTTCAGAATTTCAATCGCGCGGACATCGTCTCAATCAAGTTTGCCTCCGATGCGGCAGTGAGTGACACGCCTCATGGACTAGATCGTATCCCTTTCAATGACTCCGAGAACGTAGAATACGCCAGCCGGCAGACATCGGGAAGCGTTACCATTCCGGCCGGAACGCGCATCTCAGTACGTACCATTGACGACATCGATTCCACTAAGAATCGTATTGGAGATCGCTTTGAGGCTTCCCTCGAAGAACCATTGATTGTCGATGGCAATATCGTAGTCGCAAAAGGCGCCGAGGTATATGGCCGACTGGCGGAGTCAAGAGCGTCCGGAACCTTCACAGGCAGGTCACAACTGCGACTCGAGCTGACGGGGATTGTTGTGAATGGGCAAACTCTGCCGCTGGTAACGGGAGAATATGAGCTGACCGGTAAGTCACGCGGGGCGAGCACTGCGAAGAGAACAGCGGGCGGAGCGGCCTTCGGC
>NZ_JBARMD010000323.1:0-3763 GCF_049802275.1 Occallatibacter sp.
ATTGAGCCAGTGATTTACAAGCGTGGTTCATTTCGCGCGGCGACGGGCCTGATCGAGATCGAGAACACGGCAAATCTGGCTGGCGGGCGCTGCACACCGTTAGCAGTGATGCAGGAGATTTGGGAAAACGCGAAAGAGCGCAAACTCCCGGTGCACCTGGATGGGGCGCGGATCTTTAACGCATCGACGGCGCTGGGCGCCGACGTGAAGACACTGACGCGCGGCTTCGACACGGTCATGTTCTGCCTTTCGAAGGGACTGTGTGCGCCGGTGGGATCGATGCTGGTGGGTTCGGCGGAACTGATGGAACAGGCGCGAATCTATCGCAAGGCGCTGGGTGGCGGCATGCGGCAGGTGGGCATACTGGCAGCGGCAGGGTTGATTGCGTTGGAAAAGATGCCGGCGCGGCTGCATGAGGATCACGCCAATGCGCGGCTGCTGGCGGAAGCGCTGTCGCAATTTGAATGCGTCGACATCGATATCGAGTCGGTTGAGACGAACATTGTGATTTTCAAACTGACCGGAAACATGAGCGCGGCAGATCTGGTGGCGAGGCTCAAGACCCGTGGGGTTTTGATGAGCAGCGTGGGGCCGAAATCGATACGAATGGTCACGCATCACGATGTGAGCCGGGGAGATTGTCTTGCGGCGATTGAAGCGTTGAGCGCCGAGGTGGAAGTTGCGGCGTAGGGCTGAGAGATATTGATTTTCAGGAGAGCGAGGCTTCGGCCTCGCTTTTCTGCCTATCCGGCGATGTGCTGCAACTCCATGTTCGACGTAAGCGCGGAGGCATCCTCTACGATAATCCCGGTCTTCCAAACTGGCTGAACTTCCACGCGATTGCGGCCCAGCAGCTTGGCGCTGTAGAGGGCCTGGTCGGCATGGGAGACGAGAGATTCGAGCGGCAAATCGTGTGCCGAGTTCAATGAGGCGATGCCGATGCTGAGGCTCACCCTGCCGTTCTCCGCTTCGAATGTGTGCGCGCTGAATAAGACACGCAGTTCCTCCGCCAGCATGAATGCCTTCTGCGGGGTGACGTTCAGCAGGAGAAGAGCAAACTCGTCTCCACCGAAGCGGGCACAGTGGCCGCCGGCGACGCTCGATGCAAGGCTTTCCAGCTTTCTGGCCAGCGCGACGAGCACTTTGTCGCCATGCAGATGACCATGGCGGTCGTTGGCCTGCTTGAAATAGTCGATGTCCATTAGCAGAAGCGAGAGACATTCGCCGTCCTCCGCAGCTTGCAGGCGGCTATAGACTCCGGCGAGCGAGCGGCGATTACCGATGCCGGTGAGAGGATCGCGTATGGCGAGGCCTTCGAGTTGCTCGTTGCGGCTCTCGAGAAAAGACTTCTCCTGTTGCGCCTGAGTCTGCAGCAACACGGTGCGCGCCACATAGCAGAGGAGCGACATCGAAATGGTGGTGGCGGCCAGCCCAAATGAAACGCGAAACAAGAAGAGGCCGAGGATCAGGTTGACGAGCGCCAGAAACGAAGGCATCAGGTTGCGTACCGTTATGCTCGGCGTACGGAACGGTGCGCTTTCGAGCTCTTCGGCGGAGTGACTGGTGTAGAGCAGGTAGAGCGCGAAGCCGGCGAGGAGTGCCTCTCCGGGCACGTCCCACAGACTGCAATGTTCGAAATGCAGCCACGTGTAAGAAACCTGGTTCGCCAGGAAAAACGTGATGAATCGAAGACCCAGGAAGCACGACAGCGTGCGCAGAAGGCTCAGTTCGGCGCGCGAGGCCGCTCCGAGGCAGGCGACCATCGCGACAAGAAACAGGAAGAGGGCCATGATCTGGCCGATGAGCAAGTGGGAGACGTTGAAATGATCGCGCGTGACAGGTGAGTAGATGAGATTGAAGCGAATGAGCGTGAACAACAGGGCCTGGAGTATATCCACAATGACAACGGACCGCGCGACGCCGGCAAAAAAGAGCACGGTTGCCAGCATGTACAAAGCCTCGCTGGCATTGAAGCAGGCGGTTTGGAACTGCCTTGCGGGGATGGTATTCAGAAAGCCCTGGGTACTGGAAGGAAAATAGCCGATTGACGCCGCGAGCGCGGCCGCGGAGATGAATGACCAGCGGATGTACAGTGTGCCCTTGGCTGAGCGTGCGCGCGTCCAGAAAGCCGAAGCGCAGCCGAACATTACCAGCGTGAGACAGAGATATCCAATGCCCGCTGCGAACACGGTGTTCGCGGCCGCGACCAGCGTGTGGACGGAGCAGATTACTACCGCAGTGAGCGCGGAGAGAATCAGGACGAAAGGCCGGGGCATGCGTTGCGTCCAGCCCCGGCAGGCGTCGGCAATAGAGGGCGCAACGATTGCGGGTTGAGCGGCGTGCGGTTCGAGAAAATTTCTCATAAGCTGGCGCAATCGAAAGAGAACGGGGAAACAGGGTCAGGGAAAGTAGATTTATTTGTAGAAACCTTATCTTAGTCAGGTGATGCAGACAGTAGCACGAAAGGAGCATTGAAGCTGCACGAAGGCACCTTGTTCAGCCGATGAGTGTTACGCCGGCTGTACCGCCGGTCATCGAAACCACACAGCGTGTCGTTCCGGCTACCTTGCTTGAGCTTGCAATGAATGAGGTTTGAAATCGGCGTAGACGAAGCCATCGCGGTTGACGATTTCTCCGGCATCGAGTGCGATGGGACGCGAGAACATGGGTCCGTCATAGACGCAGGAATGGAACTCGCCGCGTTCGCCGCAGGGGTCGACGGTGGAAGGCAGATCGTGGAGCAGGTCGATGTCGAATTCCCGGCCGGCGAAGGAGGGATCGAGCTGGCGGGGATCTACACAGACAAGCTTTGCGCGGAGGCCGCCGGCAATCATCGTGTGGGCGAGTTCGTGGGTGGGTATGTCCCAGAGCGGAAAGAGCGGCTCGATGCCGGTGGATCGCAGTTGAGTTTCGCGGTAGGCGCGCACATCCCGAAGAAACAGATCGCCGAATGCAATGGCATCTATGCCTTCGCTGATAGCGCGCATGCACGTTTCAGCCATGCGCATTTCGTAGATTTCGTTTGAACATGGCCAGGGCAGCAGGACATCCCAAAGAGGAAGATTTGCAGCAGCTGCCTGTGCTTCAAGAATTGCGCGTCGGGTACCGTGCATGGCGACTCGATCGAATTCGGCGTTGATTGTGGTGAGCAGGCCAACAATCTCAATGTCCGGCTGCTGCTGCAGCAGGTGGAGAGCCCATGCACAGTCTTTACCGCTACTCCAGGAGACGAGAACTCGCTTCATCGGTGCCTGCCTGATTGGGATTATGCGGTGCGACTCACAGATTCTTGCGATAGACGACAAATCCGGATTTCTCTGCGACCTTGTCATACAACTTCATTGCAATTGCATTGGTTTCGTGGGTCAGCCAGTAGACGCGGCTGCTGCCCGCGTCTGCAGCGCGTCGGTAAACTTCTTGAATGAGCGCTCGACCAACGCCTTTGCCGCGGGAGGTCTCGAGCGTGAACAAGTCTTGCAAGTAGCACGTTGGCTGAATGGAAATGGTGCTGCGATGAAAGATAAAGTGCACAAGCCCCAATAATTGACCTGATTGCTCTGCGATCAGGGCGTGCATGGGCTCGTAGGTGTCGAAGAAGCGAGCCCATGTCATTGCTGTGGTCGCTTCAGGCAGTGCCGTCGCATCTTTGCGGCCGTAGAAGGCGTTGTAGCCGTCCCAAAGATGCTTCCATTGATTGAAATCATTTTTTCGGACTGGGCGGATGAGAAGTTCTGGTGACAATGCTTGCTCCGTGTTGGATGTA
>NZ_JBARMD010000324.1:0-3713 GCF_049802275.1 Occallatibacter sp.
ATGTTTGCGGACGCACCAATCGCCTAAACCATTGAAAATGCTCGCTCCATCTTCCAAAAACCGGGTGGGGGGATTAGTTAAAGGAGAAAACCGTGTTCCATGAATGCCGCCACATTAAAACCGACGGATTGCGCTGCCATGCTGCGGCCCTTCGCGGCAAGCCCTGGTGCTACTTCCACGCCAACTTGCATCGCTTGCACAAAGCAAATCTTCCCGATAGCCAGAAGTTTCAGCTACCACCCATTGAAGACTCGTCTTCTGTCCTCATCGCCATTGGCCAGGTCATCCGGTCTCTCAATTCGCCCCACATGGATTGCCGCCGCGCCGGCCTTCTCCTCTACGGACTTCAGATCGCCGCACAACTCACGGGTCGGACCAATAAATCCGAGCCCTCCGAATCCGTGCGTAACCTCTACGACCTCGCAGGCACCCCCATCGACCCCTCTTCCACCGCATTCGAGGATGACGCCGAAATGCTCGCTCCCGACAAAACCGTCTGCGAGCCCCCACGCGACTGCCCCAGCTGCCATCGACAGGAAACCTGCGACAACTACGTAGAACCCGATGAAGACGACGAGGAAGAGCTGGACGACAATGACAACGACGATGAGGAAGAAGACACCGAAGATGAGGACATCGAGGAGAATGATGAGGAAGATCCCGAAGAAGACGAAGAAGGGGTGGAAGACGATGGAGTCAACGAAGAAGAGGATGAAGACAGTCCTCTTGTGATGAGCGCGCTCAAAATACTGCGAAAACACTCGGGTTCCTTGAAAGGCAACGTCTCAGCGGTTTAGCCCTCGGGAAACCCTGCCCTGGCTCTCGAACGATGCCGACCAAAGCCGCTCATCCGTCTAACCGCCAGCCAGCCCGTTAGACTTGTATCTGAGGTATTTCGTGCGTCGCTTCTTCATCTTGCTTGGTCTTCTTTGCTGGTTTGCCGTTGATTCGCAATCCCGTGCACAAGCGCCGCCGGCAGCCGAACCCGCCCAGGCAGATGTTCAAGCTCAGCAGGTCGCGCCAGAACTCGTCGACGCCGAAGCCGATATCGTCAAATCCGATTGGAAAACCGCTGCATCCAAACTCGACGCGTATCTCATCGCCCACGGCACCGACTCTCGCGCCTTGTTCGACGCCGGTTACGTCGCAGATCATCAGGATCACCTCGACGCAGCCGCAGGCTTCTACCGCCGCGCCATCGAAGCCAATCCCAACTCCTTCGAAGCGCATCTCGCGCTGGGGCTGTTGCTCGCACGGCAGGGCAAGAAAGACGAAGCCCACACCGAACTCCTCGCCGCCACCACTCTCGATCCCGGTGAAGCCGGACCGGCCATGAAAGCCCGCGCATGGCGTGCCCTCGCTCGCCTCGATAATCCCGGTCCCGACGGCCAGGGGAACGTCACCGAAGCTTCAAAAGAGCTGCTCGAGGCCCTCAAGCTCACTCCCGAAACCACCAGCGACACCCTGCTCGCCGCTGACCTTGCCGAAGCTGCGGGTCAGCATGACGCGGCGGAGGCCGCCTATCGCCGCGTACTTGCCGAGGATCCTAAATCTGTCGCCGCCAACTCCGGCCTTGCCCACGTCCTCATCGAGCGCAAACAGTTTCCCGAAGCGGAGAAGCTCATCCGGAGTGCTCTTCAACAGGAGCCGGACGATCCGGCACTGACCGCGCAGCTCGCCACGGTGCTGGCCGCGCAAGACGATGCCGACGCTCTGCCGCTTCTCGAAAAACTGCACGCTGCGCATCCCGCTGACCCAGCCATCACCCGGATGCTCGCCCAGGTCCTCGCCCAGGCCGGCGACTTTGAAGCGTCTGACAAGCTCTACCTCGCGCTGCTTGCGAAATCCCCCGATGACGTCGATCTGCTCGTCGCGTATGGACAGAATCTGATTCGCCAACAGCATTTCACCGAGGCCATGGCTGCATTCGACAAAGCCACCAAGCTCGACTCCGCCGACGCCGATGCGTGGAGTGGGATCGCTTTCGCAGCATCAAAACTTCACCAGCCGGCGGTTACCGTCCATGCACTCACGGTGCGATCCAAATTTCTCCCCGAAGTGCCAGCAACCTACTTTCTCTGGGCCACATCCTACGATTCATTGAACGACAAGGCGTCGGCTATCACGTACTACCACCACTTTCTGGAGTCGTCCAGCGGCAAATTCCCAGATCAGGAATGGCAGGCTCGACAAAGGCTCCAGGTGCTCGAAAAGAAGTAGTGGGCCCTACAAAAGAAAGACAATGCTGTGACATCTCTTTGATGACTTCGAATTAAAGTTACCCACGAGTTGGTCTTTTCGCTTGCACGTTCTCCCGGAATGCTCCTATAGTCGCTTAGTTGTATTCGGATGTACCGGCTCCATTTTGATTCAGGAGTGACAAGAGCTTTTAAGCGGTCTGGTTCTGCAAAAATACCGGCGAGTGTGCTTTTCAGCACAGCACGGGACCTTGGGTTTTGATCTAATTCCGCTTCAGCGGAGGTTCCTCATGCGGTCTGCAGCTTGGTCGACGATCCTCCTCACTATCGCAGCGTTCGCCATCCCTGCGTACGCCTCCTCCTCCGACGATAAGCTGATCGACCAGGACAGCATCGCCGCCCTCGAGGCCCGGATCCCTCAGGCCCAGCCGCGCGAGCAATGCTTCCTCTATGCCGAGCTCATCCACCAGATGACCGAGTTCAGCGTCAAGCAATATGCCGCTGGTGACGTCGACAAGGCAACTGATCTCCTCAAACAGATCCAGGCGATCACACACAAGATGCACCTGAGCGTCGCGGAAAACGACAAGCGCCTCAAAAACGCTGAGATTCTCATGGCTCATACTGCTTTCCGCCTCAACCAGATGCTGCACAACAGCAGCTCTGAAGATCGTCCTCTGGTCGCGGAGACGCTTGCGCAGGTGAATCGGGCTGAGAGCGAAACCATGCTCGAAGTCTTTCGCAAGTAGGCCAGCCTCACTATTGTCATCGTCTGCAAATCGCAAGTTCTTCGCGCCATTGGGCCTGTCCCCGACTGTCTTTTCGCACTCTCCTCTCTTGTGATTCAATGGGGTTGAAGGTGCGTTCGCTCATGCGTCTCCGTTTCTTTTTCCCCATCGCCCTCACAACGCTCCTCGGAATCGCAGGATTCAACGCCCCTATCGCTGCCGCGCAAAAGGACCATCACGATCCGCTTACTGAGGCGCAAGTCGAGAAAATCCGCGAAGCCGGCATCTACCCCAACGAACGCCTCAAGCTCTACATCGAGTACCTCGGCGACCATGTCAATGTGGTCAAGAGTCTGACTAATCGCGGCAAGTCCGATGCCCGCTCCATGCACCTCGACAATGAACTGCAGGACGTTGCCACGCTGATGGACGAGCTTGGCTCAAACCTCGACGAGTATTCCGATCGCCACGCAGACATCCGCCTGGCCCTCAGAGCCCTTGCCGAAGATTCACAGCACTGGCTCATTGCTTTGAAAGCGCTTGCCGGCGAAGGTCCATTCGATCTCTCCCGCAAGGAAGCGATCGAGGCCGGCGAAGATCTGGCCGATCAGTCGCAGCGCCTTCTGCGCGAGCAAACCGACTACTTCGCCCTTCACAAAGATGAAAAAGGCCAGGAACGCGCGGAACCCAAACCGGATCCTCAATGACATCTCCGGTCCCCCCACCCGATTCCCTGATCCAGGTCCCTCATATGCTAATTTCAAACTTGGTGGCTGCTTATCTGATC